>CAXRES010000130.1:0-8784 GCA_964229575.1 Alphaproteobacteria bacterium | reverse complement strand
CTCCAGGCGGGCGAGCGCCTCCAGCTCGCCGCGCAACTGGCGGGCCTCGGCCTCGATCCGGGGCACCGCATCGCGCAGCAGCATGGCGGCGCGCAGCGTGTCCTGCGGCGTGCGGGCATAGGCCATCAGCGCTTCCGGCGGATGGCGGGCGATGCGCTCGAGCGCGGCGAGAAGCTGGCCGAGGCGTTCACGCCGCGCCGCCAGGCCCGAGGAGCGCGCCTTGCGTTCCTGCGTGATCTCGACAAGTCGTTCGCGTAGATCGGTGATCGCCTCCTCGTGCCGGCGCGCTTCGGCGGCGGCGGCGACCAGGAGCTTCGCCGTTTCCGCCGCATCGCGTTCCAGTCGCTCGGCCTCCCGCGCGAGATCGACGGCGCGCTTTTCGGATTCCCTGCGTTCGCGTTCGATGTCGGCGAGGTTGCCCTTGCGCGCGGGCGCGCTGTCTTGTGCAAAGGCGGCGACGGGCGCGAACAGAAGGGCGACGGCGAATGCCGCAGCGCAGGCGCGCAAGGTGCCGCCGGGGCGGGTCATGCGGCGCTCAGGCAGAAGCGCGCTCCCGTGCCTGGCCGCTGCCGGCAAGGCGCAGCAGCGAAGTCCCGGTCATGTCCTTGGGCTGGGGCAGCCCCATCAGGGACAGCACGGTGGGCGCGAGATCGGCGAGCCTGCCGCCCTTCACCCCTTCGACCCAGGCCGGCGCGTTGACCAGGACCAGCGGCACGACGTTGGTGGTGTGCGCGGTGTGCGGCTGGTTCAGCTCATAATCGCGCATCAGTTCGGCGTTGCCGTGATCGGCGGTGACCAGCATGACGCCGCCCGCCTTCCTGACCGCGGCTTCGAGCCGCGCGAGGCAGGCATCGACGGCTTCCACCGCCTTGATCGCGGCATCGAGCACGCCTGTATGGCCGACCATGTCGCCGTTGGCGTAGTTGACCAGGATGAAGTCGTACTTGCCCGATTCGATGGCCGCGATCAGCTTGTCGGTCACTTCGGCGGCCGACATTTCCGGCTTGAGGTCGTAGGTCGCGACCTTGGGAGAGGGCACAAGGATGCGGTCTTCGTCCTTGTACGGTTCTTCGACGCCGCCGTTGAAGAAGAAGGTGACGTGCGCGTATTTCTCGGTCTCGGCGATGCGCAGCTGCCGGAGGCCCGCTTCCGACACCACCTGGCCCAGCAGGTGATCGAGGCTTTCGGACACGAACAGCACGGCCATCAGCTCGTTCAGCCGGGTCGAGTATTCGGTCATCGCCACCGTGGCGGCGAACCTGGCGGCGCGCGCGCGGGCAAACCCGTCGAAGCCGGGATCGAGCAGCGCCAGCAGGATTTCGCGCGCCCGATCGGCGCGGAAATTGCCCATGGCGAGCCCGTCGCCGTCCTTGATGCCGGAAAAATCGCCGATGGCGGTGGGCGCCACGAACTCGTCCGTTTCGTTGCGCGCGTAGGCCGCTTCGACCGCGGCGCGCGCGCTCGGCGCGCGTTCGCCTTCGCCCGCCATCATGACGCGGAACGCGCGCTCGACGCGCTCCCAGCGCTTGTCGCGGTCCATCGCCCAGTAGCGTCCGGTGACGGTGACGATGCCCGGGCCGGGCACGTCCTTGATGGCGTTTTCGAACGTCTTGAGGTAGCCGAGCGCGCTCCTGGGCGGGGTATCGCGTCCGTCGAGATAGGCGTGGATCGCCACCGGCACGTCATGGGCGCCGACGATGCGCGCCAGGGCTGCGATCTCGTCCTGATGCGAATGGACGCCGCCCGGCGAAATCAGGCCGCAGATGTGCAGCGTGCCGCCCGAGGCCTTCATCCTGGCGATGGCATCCCTGAGAACGGGGTTGGCGGCAAGGCTGCCGTCGGCGATGGCCGCGTCGATGCGCGGCATGTCCTGCATGACGACGCGCCCGGCGCCGAGGTTCATATGGCCCACTTCGGAATTGCCCATCTGGCCGGGCGGCAGCCCGACGTCGAGCGCGGAAGCCTGGACCTGCGCCGTCGGCAGATCCTTGACGAAGTGCCGCCATGTGGGCGCTTCGGCGCAGAGGATAGCGTTGTCCTCGCACTCGGCGCGCTCGCCCCAGCCGTCGAGCACGCAGAGCACGACGGGGCGGGGACGGGAGCGGGTCTGGGCGGGGGCGGTCATGGCGGGGGCGGGCACCTTGGCGGTCGGGGCGGTTGGAAAATCCGGGGGATTTCAGGGCCCCCGGCAGGACCGGGAAGTTGCCCGGAACCTAGCGCGAACGCCCCGCCGGCTCAAGCCTCGGGGCCGTTTCGCAACCTCGTTCTCACCGCCCCGGCGGCAAGCCGGCGCGGTGGTAGGGATGGCCCGCGAGGATGCTTTCCGCGCGGTAGACCTGTTCGGCCAGCATGGTCCGCACCAGCATGTGCGGCCAGGTCATGGCCCCGAGGGAGAGCACGAAATCGGCGCGCTCGATCACCGCGCGGCCGAGCCCGTCGGCGCCGCCGATGACGAAGCAGACCGCGGGCGTGCCCGCGTCGCGCAGCTTGCCCAGGCGATCGGCCAGCGCCTCGCTCGAAAGCGTGCGTCCCGAGCCATCGAGCGCCACGACGAAAGCGCCGGCCGGCACGCGGGCGAGCAGCAATTCGGCCTCGCGCGCGACAAGTTCGCGCGGCGCGAGCTTCTTCTTCTCTTCGACCTCGATCAGTTCGGGGGCGGGGCGCAGGCGCCTGGCATATTCGTCGTAGAGCGCGCGTTCGGCGCCGGCGCGAAAGCGTCCGACAGCGACGATGACGGTCTTCACCGCGCGCCCTTCATCCTAGAGCCGGCGCGGGTCGGCGTCCTCGCCTTCCGCCGCGACGGTCCCGCCCCACATCTTCTCCAGATTGTAGAGCTTGCGTGTCTCGGGCCGGAACAGGTGGACGACGACGTCGCCCTGATCGACCAGCACCCATTCGGCGCTGTTGAGACCCTCCACCGGCGGCGATACGCCGGCTTGCGCCTTGATCTTGTCGCGCAGGTGCTGGGCCATGGCGCCGATGTGGCGCGGATTGCGTCCCGAGGCGACGACCAGGAAATCGGCCATCGCGCTCTTGCCCGCGAGGTCGATCACCACGACGTCTTCGGCCTGATCGTCGTCCAGGCTCCCGGTGATGAGAGAGAGGGCCTTGCGGGAAGGGCTTTCGGGCGCGGTCCGGGCGGGCGCGCGCTTGCGCGCCGCGGCCTTCTTCGCCGGGGCTTTTTTCGGCGCGGGCTTTTTGGCGGCGGGCTTCTTGTTCGCCGCCTTCTTGCGCGCCGCGCTTTTCTTCGCGGGAGAGGTCTTCGACTTCGCCCGGCCCTTGCCGGCGGCCGTGGCCTTGCGGGAGGAGGATTTCGTGGGTTTCTTCAAGCGAGCGTCATGCCTTTCCGCGTTTGCGCATCTGGCGGATCTGCGTCGCCGATGCGGGATGCAGCGGCGAATGGAAATAGACCCAGGCGGGCGGCCTGTGGCCGACGATGGTGGCGGCGTTGCGCGGGCGCACGCGGAAGCGCGCGAAACGATGCGCCGCCTTGCTCGCCAGCGCCTTGAAAGAATAGGTGGCGCGGTCGAAAACCGCAATGGGAACGGCCCGGAAGATCAGCTTCCAGTTCTGCCAGCGCGGGATTTGACCGAGATTGTCGGCGCCCATGATCCAGACGAAATCGGCGCGCGGAAAGGCGGCGCGCAGCGCGCGCAAGGTCTGCCACGTATAGCGGGTGCCGAGCCTGACCTCGATGTCGGTGACGATGATTTTGGGATGGCGGGCCGCGGCCAGCGCCGAAGCGAAGCGTTCGGCGAAGGGCGCCATGTCGTCTTCGGACTTGAGCGGGTTCTGCGGCGACACCATCCACCAAAGCTCGTCGAGCGCCAGCTCCCGGATGGCGAGACGCGAAATGTGCAGATGCCCCTCGTGCGCCGGATTGAACGAGCCGCCGAGGAGGCCGATGCGCGCGCCCGGCCGGCGCGCGGAGGCTACGCGATGACGCGCCGCTTCGGCGGCGATGACGGGGCGGGGGTTCAGGGCCGGGCCTTCGGCGTGTCGGGGGATGTGTCGTCGGCGCGCATGCGTCAGGGCCGCGTCTGGCCGGAACCGTGAACGACGTACTTGTAGCTGGTGAGCTGTTCGACGCCCACGGGCCCGCGCGCGTGCAGCTTGTCGGTGGAGATGCCGATCTCCGCCCCCATGCCGAATTCGCCGCCGTCGGCGAACTGGGTGGAGGCGTTGTGCAGCACGATGGCGCTGTCGAGGGTATTGAGAAACTTCTCCGCCGTCGCGCTGTCGTCGGTGACGATCGAATCGGTGTGCTGCGAGCCGTATTTCTCGATATGCGCGATGGCGCCGTCGACACCGTCCACCATCTTCACCGAAATGATGGCGTCGAGATATTCGGTCGCCCAGTCGGCCTCGGTCGCCATTTTCGCGCGCGGCTCGGCGGCGCAGACCTCGGCATCGCCGCGCACCTCGCAGCCTGCCCTGATCAGGTCGTCAAGCACCGGCAGGAGGTGCGTCTTCGCCGCCTTGCGGTCGACCAGCAGGGTTTCGGCCGCGCCGCAGATGCCGGTGCGGCGCATCTTGGCGTTCAGCGTCACTTTGCGCGCCATCTCCAGATCCGCCTTGCCGTCGACATAGACGTGGCAGATGCCGTCGAGATGCTTGATCACCGGGATGCGGCTTTCGGCCGAGACGCGCTCGATCAGCGACTTGCCGCCGCGCGGCACGATGATGTCGATGAGCCCGGTCATGCGCAGCATTTCGCCGACGGCGGCGCGATCCGACGTCGGCACGATCTGGGCGCAGGCTTCGGGCAGGCCGGCGGCTTCGAGCCCGCGATGGAGCGCGGCAAGGATGGCGCGGGACGAATGGAAACTTTCCGAACCGCCGCGCAGGATCACCGCGTTGCCCGATTTGAGGCACAGCGCCGCGGCGTCGGCCGTGACGTTGGGCCGCGATTCGTAGATCACGCCGATGACGCCGAGCGGCACGCGAACGCGGGTGATGCGCAGGCCGTTGGGCCGCGTCCAGTCGGCGATGACTTCGCCGACCGGATCCTTGAGTTTCGCCACGTCTTCGACCCCCTTGGCCATGGCTTCGACGCGCCCGGCGTCGAGCATCAGGCGGTCGAGGAAGGCAGGCGTAGCGCCTTCGGCCCTGGCGGCGTCGAGGTCGCGGCCGTTGGCGGCGATGATGACGTCGCGTGCGGCGCGGATGGCGGCGGCGGCGGACGCGAGCGCCTTGTTCTTGGTCGCCCCATCGGCCTGGGCCAACACGCGGGCGGCGGCGCGCGCTGCGCGGCCCAGCTCCAGCATGGCGGCGTGCAGGTCGGCGGCGGGCCTGGTTTCGGCGACGGTCATGGCCGCTCCCTCAGTCCTCCTTGCCGTCATGTACGACAAGGTCGTCGCGGTGGATCATTTCGTCGCGGCCACGGTAGCCCAGAAGTTCCTGTATTTCACGGCTTTTATGGCCGGCGAGCCGGCGCGCGTCGGCGTCGGCATAGGCGATCAGGCCGCGCGCCACCTCGCGCCCGGCCTTGTCGCGCACGATCACCGCGTCGCCGCGGTCGAAGCGGCCTTCGACCCCGGTGACGCCCGCGGGCAGCAGGCTCTTGCCCTCGCGCAGCGCCCTGAGCGCGCCGTCGTCCACCGTGAGGGCCCCCGCCGGCTTGAGCGAAGCCTCGATCCAGTGCTTGCGCGCGGCGCGGGGCGAACCTTCCGGCACGAACCAGGTCTTGCGCGCCGCCTTGTCGAGATCGCGCAGCACATGCGCCTTGCGTCCGTCGGCGATGACCATGCGGCAGCCCGCGCCCAGCGCGACGCGCGCGGCTTCGAGCTTCGTCACCATGCCGCCCGACGAATAGCCGGGCGGCGCATCCCCCGCCATCGCCAGGATGTCGGTCGACAGCTTGCGTACCTCGGGGATGAATTTCGCGTTCGCGTCCCGGCCGGGATCGGCGGTATAGAGGCCGTCGATGGTGGAAAGAAGAACCAGCGTGTCGGCGCTGATCATCGCCGCGACGCGCGCGGCAAGGCGGTCATTGTCGCCGTAGCGGATTTCGGCGGTGGCCACCGTGTCGTTTTCGTTGATCACCGGCACGGCGCCGAGCCTGAGCAGCGTTTCGACGGTGGAGCGCGCGTTGAGATAGCGCCGGCGTTCCTCGGTGTCTTCCAGCGTCACCAGCACCTGCGCCACGGAAACGCCATGGCGGGCGAGCGCCGCCTGATAGGCGTGCGCCAGCTTGATCTGCCCCGCGGCGGCGGCGGCCTGCTTTTCCTCAAGGCGCAGCTTCGGCCGGTCGAGGCCCAGAAGCCCGCGCCCGATGGCGACGGCGCCCGACGACACGATGACCACCTGCGTACCGCCCGCCTTCAGCGCCGCGACGTCGCGCGCCAGCGCGCCGAGCCAGCGCGTGCGCACCTCGCCCTTGCGTTCGTCGGCGAGCAGCGCCGAGCCGATCTTGACGACGAGCCGTCGCGCCGCGGCAAGCGACTGGGTCATCGCGACGCCTCCGGGGCGGCTATGGCTTCGGCCTCGCGCGCGCGCTTCTCCTTCACGTGGGCGAAGGCGGCGCGCATCAGTTCGGCAACGCCCGCGCCGGTGACGCCGGAAATGCGGTGGACCTGGGCGGCCTTGCACTTGGCCGCGCGCGCGAGCTTCTTCGCCCGCGCCTCGATCTCTTTCGCATCGAGCGCGTCGCACTTGGTCAGCACGGGAATTTCCGGCTTCTCCGCCAGCCCTTCGCCGTATTCGGCCAGTTCCCTGCGCACCGTGCGATAGGTCTTGGCGATGTCGTCGGCGGTGCCGTCGACCAGATGCAGCAATACGCCGCAGCGTTCGACATGGCCGAGGAACCGCGTGCCGAGGCCCACGCCTTCATGGGCCCCCTCGATCAGGCCGGGAATGTCGGCCATGACGAATTCGCTGTCGTCGACGTAGACGACGCCCAGTTGCGGGCTGAGCGTGGTGAAGGGGTAGTCGGCGATCTTGGGCCGGGCGCGCGACGAGGCGGCAAGCAGCGTGGACTTGCCGGCGTTGGGCAGGCCGACGAGGCCGACGTCGGCCAGCACCTTGAGGCGCAGCCAGATCCAGCGTTCTTCGCCGGGCCAGCCGGGATCGGCACGCCTTGGCGCGCGGTTGGTCGAGGACTTGTAGTGGGCGTTGCCGAAGCCGCCGTCGCCGCCCTTGGCGATGACGTAGCGCGCGCCGACGCTCATGAGATCGGCGAGCACGGTTTCGTTGTCCTCGGCCAGGATGAGCGTGCCCACGGGAACTTCCATGACGATGTCTTCGGCATCGCCGCCGGATCGGTCGCGCCCCGATCCGCCGCGGCCGTTCCTGGCGACGAAATGCTGGCGGTAGCGGAAATCGATCAGCGTGTTCAGCCCCGCCACGGCGACGGCGATGATCGAGCCGCCGCGCCCGCCGTTGCCGCCGTCGGGTCCGCCGAATTCGACGAACTTCTCGCGCCGGAAGCTCAGGCTGCCGGCGCCGCCGTCGCCGGCCTTGGCGTAGATCTTGGCTTCATCGAGAAACTGCATCGTCGTCCGCTTCGCGTCCGTCCGGAACGAACCATCTTAGCCGGGGTCAAAAGAAAAAGGGGAATGTGCGCCATTCCCCTTTTTCGAATTCGGAAATGGCGTCGGGTCGCTAGTCGCGCGGTTCCACCGAAACGAAGGAGCGGCCCTTTTCCTTGCGGGCGAAGCGCACTTCGCCGTCGACCAGGGCGAACAGGGTGTGGTCGGTGCCGATGCCGACATTGGCGCCGGGATGGAACTTGGTGCCGCGCTGGCGAACCAGGATGTTGCCGGCGATGACCTGCTCGCCGCCGAACTTCTTGACGCCGAGGCGCCGGCCCTGGGAATCGCGGCCGTTACGCGACGAACCGCCTGCTTTCTTGTGCGCCATGGATCGCTACTCCTTCTTCGCGGACTTCTTCGCCGCGGCCTTCTTCGCCGGCTTCTTCTTCGCGGCGGATCTGGGGGCGGCGCGCTTGGGCGCGGCCTTCTTGGCCGGGGCCTTCTTCGCCTTCGCTTCGGCCTTCGGCTTTTCAGCTTGGGCTTTACGCTCGGGGCGGGCCTGGCCCGCGTCGAGGATGGCGGTGATGCGCACCACGGTCTCGAGCTGGCGGTGGCCGTTCTTGCGGCGATAGTTCTGGCGGCGCTTCTTCTTGAAGATGATGACGGTGTCGCCCTTGCGCTGTTCCAGCACGTCGGCGATCACCTGGGCGCCTTCGACCAGCGGCGCGCCGATCTTGGTGGCGGAGCCGTTGTTCAGCGCCAGCACCTCGGAGAAGGTTGCTTCGCTGCCGGCCTCGGCCGCGATCTTCTCGATCGCGAGAACATCGTTCTCGGCCACCTTGTATTGCTTTCCGCCCGTGCGGATGACGGCGTACATGACGCTTTCTCGCTTCTGCAAATCCTGGAAGGCGGTCTAGCCGCCGGAAGCGCGGAATATAGCGTCCGAAGCGCCCCTGTCAACGCTTTTTGCCCGGATTTCCGGCCCTTTGCGGGGCTCCGGCCGGGCCGGGCGGAAGGATTGCGCCGGGCGCCGGGCGCCGCCGGCAACCGTCCCGAAGCGGGCCTTTCCCGCCGGCCTCGCTGCGGGCCGGCAGGGCCCCGTGTGCCGCGGATGGCGGCCTTGCGCGGGCCTTGCACGGGGCGGGGGGCTGGGCTAGGTTCCGGCTCCCGCGGCGCCGGCCACCTTATATTAACCCTCCGGGGTTAAAAGACCGGCAGCCAAGACCCGGGCCGCCCCCCTGATCACCACAGGGGCCGGCCCCGACGGTGGGGTGCCGGAGCGGTCGATCGGGGCGGTCTCGAAAACCGTTGT
>CAXRES010000129.1:0-15756 GCA_964229575.1 Alphaproteobacteria bacterium | reverse complement strand
CCCCTTATCTTCGCAATGCCTGGTACGTCGGCGCCCTGTCGGGCGAAATCGCCGCGGGCCCGGTGGCGCGCACGCTGCTGGGCGAGCGGATGGTCCTGTTCAGGACCGAAAGCGGTGCGCCCGCCGTCCTCGCCGATCGCTGCCCGCACCGCTTCGCGCCGCTGTCGCTCGGCCGCGTCGCCGGCGAAAGCCTCGAATGCGGCTACCACGGCCTGCGTTTCGGCCCGGACGGCAAGTGCGTCCTCAACCCGCATGGCGACGGGGCCGTTCCGCGGCGCGCTGATGTCGCAGCCTGGCCCGCGCGGGAACGCTACGGCTACGTCTGGTTCTGGCCGGGCGATCCGGCGCGCGCCGACGACAGCCTGATCCCTTCGCTGCCGTTCAACGAGGACCCGGGGCAATTCGCCGTGGTCTACGGCCATCTCGACGTCGCGGCGCATTACGAGCTTGTCGTCGACAACCTTCTCGATCTCAGCCACGTGGAATTCCTTCACCCGTTGTTCCGCCAGGCGGGCGGGGTCGCCGCGCACAAGACCAGCTTCGCGGTCGAGGGCACCACCGTGATGGCCAACCGCTTCAAGCCCAACGTCGAAATCCAGGGGCTGATGCGCTTCTTCTGGACATCGCCGTCCAAACGTTTCGATGCGCGCGCCAACATGCGCTGGATGCCGCCATCCTGCATGAGCTTCGATCTCGGCGGCACGGAGTGCGGGGCCGCGCCCGAAGAGGGCGTGTGCATGCCGCAGACCCACATGATCACGCCGGCGGAGGAGCTCCGCTGCCATTACTTCTGGTCGGTGGCGCGCAACCGCGAAATCGACAACGAGGAGGCGAGCCGCAAGCTCCACGAAGTGACCCAGAACGTCTTTCTGAAGGAGGACGTTCCGATGATCGAGGCGCAGCAGCGCAACGTCGGCACGGCGACGGACATTCTGGCGCTTGCGCCGGTGGCGCTCGATCCCGATACGCCGGGCGTGCGGGCGCGGCGCATCCTCGCCGATCTCATCCGCCGCGAGGCCGGGGAAAAGACCGCCGCGGCACAGTAGGCGGTCCGGCCCATCTCATGGGGAGATACATCTCACAGGGAGACACATCGATGTTCATCGCTGTTCCGGTCCGCCGCCCCGCGGCACTGTCGGTCGCGCTGGCCTGCGCGCTTTTCGCCGCATCCGCTTTCGCCCAGGATGCTCCGTTCTATCAAGGCAAGTCGGTCAACATCATCGTCTCCACCGGGGAAGGCGGCACCTACAGCCTGAATGCGCGCACGCTGGCGCGTCACATGCCCCGCCATCTTGCCGGGCAGCCGCGCATGGTCGTGCAGAACATGCCGGGCGGCGGCCATATGCTGGCGACCAATTACCTCTACACCGTCGCGGCCAAGGACGGCACGGTGATCGGCACGGTCAACCAGACGGTGCCGTCCCACCAGGCGCTGGGCGGCAAGGGCGTGCGCTACGACGCGGCCCGGTTCAACTGGCTGGGCGGCTTCGGCAGCGGCAACGCGGTACTCGCCGTCTGGCACACGGTCGGCATCAGGTCCTGCGACGATCTGCGCACGCGCGAGATCACCACGGGCGCGCCCGGGGAAGGATCGAGCGCCTACCGCTATGCGCTCGTCCTCAATCGCGTGCTCGGCGCCAGGCTGCGGATCGTCAAGGGCTACAAGAGCGTGCCGGAGCTCGAACTCGCCATGTCGCGCGGCGAGGTCGATTCGCGCGCCGGCGGCTATTCTTCCTACGTCGTCAGCCACGCCGACTGGCTGCGCGACAAGAAGATCGTTTTCCCCGTCCAGATCGGCGCCAGGCGCGATCGCGACCTGCCCGACGTTCCGCTGTGGGAAGAGGTGGCCAAGACCGACGAGGAACGCCGCATCCTGCGCCTCGTCGCCGCTCCCATCGCGCTCGGCCGGCCCTTCCTCGCGCCGCCCGAGGTGCCGGCCGCGCGGGTGGCGCAGTTGCGCAAGGCGCTTGCCGACACTTCCGCCGACAAGGAATTCCTCGCGGAAGCGGCGCGCCAGAAGCTCGACATCGTGCCGATGACGGCCGAAGAGGTGGCGGCGATCGTCCAGGAAACCGTTTCGGCATCGCCCGACATCGTCGCCAAGGCCAAGGCGGCCATGGACGCTACCCGGAAGTAGCTGGCAAAAAAGCGAATCTTTCGCAACTCCCGGCCGCGCCGCTGTTGTCTTGGGCCGTGCGGGGTGGAAAAATACGCCCCGGGAACGGCCCCACGGGGGCCCAACGCAAACGGGAGAAGAGCAATGTCCGGCAAGATCAACAGCCGCATCATCGACGGCGACGGCCACATCCAGGAAGACGAAGAGGGCATCATCGCGCACATGGATGCGCCCTACGCGAAGATCGCCGGCCGTTCCGGCGTCGTTTTTCCGCCGCTCGATCACCTGCACAACGGCCGCGCCGTGGAAACGCCGCCCCAGCGCGACGGCAGGGCCAAGATGGACCCCAAGGGCTGGCTCAACTTCCTCGACGACGTCGGCATCGACTGGACCGTGCTCTATCCGACGCGCGCGCTCGCTTACGGCAAGATGGTCAGCCTCGATTATGCGGTTGCCGCCTGCCGCGCCTACAATGACTGGCTTTCCGACACTTACGTCAGGTTCAATCCCCGCTTTCGCGGCATGGCCATCATCCCGATGCAGGACCCCGAAGAAGCGGCGAAGGAGCTGCGCCGTGTCGTGACCAAGCTCGGCTTCCTCGGCGCGATGATGCCGTCCAACGGCCTGGCCCAGCCGCTCGGCGCCAAGGCCTACTGGCCGGTCTACAAGGTAGCCGACGAACTGGGCTGCTGCCTCGCCGTGCATGGCGGCGCGCACGACCGCTTCGGGCTCGATCATCTCAACATGTACGTGCCGGTGCATGCGCTCGGCCATCCGTGGGGCTTGACGCTCAACTTCGCCTCCATTCTCTACAACGGCATTTACGAGCGCTTCCCGCGCACGCGCATCGCCTTCCTCGAAGGCGGCGTCGCCTGGCTGCTGCTGCTGCTTGAACGCCTGCATGCCTCGCACGAGACGCACTTCCAGTACATCCCGCCCGGCGAGTTCGGCGTGCGCGAGGACGAAGACCCGGCGAAGAAGATCCGCAAGCTGATCGACGCCGGTCGCATCTACCTCGGCATCGAGACCGAAGAGCTGACCATGCCGTTCGCCATCAGGACGGTGGGCAACAGGCCGTTCTTCTATTCCTCCGACTTCCCGCACGAAGTCACAAACGCAAGCTGCAAGCATGACATCGGCGAACTGCTCGAAAGCGGCGAGCTGACGGAAGAGGACAAGGCGGCGCTTCTCTACGCCAATGCCGAACGCTTCTACCAGCCGCAACAGTAAGCATCATCAAAGGATGGCATTCATGGACACTTGCCGCGCCGCGGTCATCACCGAACATCACAAGCCGCTGGAAATCCGGCAGGTTCGCATCCCCGAGCTGGACCCCGGCTCGCTTCTGGTGCGCATCACCGCCTCCACGCTTTGCGGCACCGACATCCATCGCTGGCATGGACCGCTGCCCAAGGGCGACAGCCTGCCCATCATCACCGGGCACGAGCCCTGCGGCGTGATCGAGGAGATCAGCGGCGATCGCACCGATATCCTGGGCAAGCCGCTCAAGCGCGGCGACCGCGTGGTCTGGAGCTACGTCGCCTGCGGCTCCTGCTACTACTGCTCGGTGGCGATGCAGCCCTGCATCTGCCGCGGCCGCGCGTCCTGGGGGCACAACCGCGCGGACCAGCACCCGTTCCTGCTCGGAAGCTGCGCCGAATACATGTACGTTCCGCCCGAATGCCTGATCATCAGGGTGCCGGACGAGGTTTCCTCGGCCTCGGCCGCGGCATCGGCCTGCGCCTATCGCACGGTGATGCACGGCTACGACCGGCTGGGCGCGATCAAGGCGCACGAAACTGTGGTGATCCAGGGCTCGGGCCCGCTCGGCAATTTCGCCGCCGCGGTGGCCAAGGACCACGGCGCCAAGAAGGTGCTGGTGATCGGCGCGCCGGCCAATCGCCTTGAAGTCTCCCGCCGCATGGGCGCCGACGACACGCTCAACATCGAAACGGTCAAGGACGCCAAGGACCGCGTCGAATGGGTCAAGGGACATACCGAAGGCCGCGGCGCCGACATCGTCATCCAGTGCGCCACCTCAAGCGCCGTGCCCGAGGGGCTCCGCATGCTCCGCGACGGCGGCCGCTACGTTTCGATCGGCGTGTCGGGCGGCAATGCGGCGGTCGACGTCGAGAAAATGCCCCAGGAAATGACCTTCCTGAACGTGCGCTCGGGCGAGCCGCGCCACTGGCTGCAGGCGATCGACTTCCTGGCATCGCGCCGCGACCGCTTCCCGTTCGAGGAGATGATCAGCAAGCATTACAAGCTCGATCAGATCAACCAGGCCATCGACGACATGGCGAGCTTCCGCGTCGTCAAGGCGGCAATCGATTTCGACTGAAGTCCCGAGAGGTAACGAATTATGTCCGTGAATTCCTGGCGCGCCAGCCCGCGCAACCACAAGCCCGCGGTATTGGGACAGCCGATCCATGAATCGTCGGCCTGGTATCCGAAGGATTTCGAGAACAACGAGTGCTGGATCTATTCGTTGAACGACGCCGAGGTGGGCGAGGTTCTCGATGCCGCGGATGCGACGCAGGCGCGCGGTATCGAGCTCATGGACATCAGGAAGGACGCCTTCCGGCTGCCGACGCTGGCCGGCCCGCTTGCCGATATCCGCGATGAACTCAT
This sequence comes from Alphaproteobacteria bacterium, assembly GCA_964229575.1. Taxonomy (GTDB): domain Bacteria; phylum Pseudomonadota; class Alphaproteobacteria; order SMXQ01; family SMXQ01; genus WHSO01. The sequence goes on along the minus strand of CAXRES010000129.1, from coordinate 11,009 downwards.
CTTCGGCCGCGGCTTCGTCCTTATCCGCGGCCTGCCCGTGGCGGGGCGCACGCGCGAGCAGATCGCCCGTGCCTTCTGGGGCGTCGGCGCCCATCTTGGGCGCGCCGTGTCGCAGAACGGCCGCGGCCAGTTGCTCGGCCACGTCACCGACCTCGGTGGCGACTACGGCAAGGTGCGCGGCTACATGACGCGTGCGCACATGAGCTTCCATGCCGACCGGTCGGATTTCCTGGCGCTGTGCTGCCTGCATCCGGCGAAGTCCGGCGGCGCGCACCGCATCTGCTCCTCGGTCACGCTCTACAACGAAATGCTGAAGAGCCGCCCGGACCTGGTGCAGGAACTGACCTATCGCTTCTACCGCTTCCGTAGCGGCGAACTGCGTCCGGGCGAAACCAAGCCCTGGTACCGCCAGCCGGTGTTTTCCGTCACCGACGGCTATTTCGCCGCGCGCGGGGCAAGTGCCGCCATCGCGAAGATGAAACAGGTGGCGGAAATACCGCCGCTGACGGCGGCGCAGGAAGAAGCCATCGCGCTCTACAAGTCCACCGCCGCCACCATCGCGCTCGACATCAATTACCAGCCGGGCGACATTTCCGTCGTTCAGAACCATGTGACGCTCCATTCGCGCTCCGCCTTCGAGGACTGGCCGGAGGTCGAGCGCAAGCGTCACCTGTTGCGCCTGTGGCTCTCGACCGACGGCGCCTATCCTGTGTGCGAGGATATCGAGAAGGAAATCCGCGGCGTCACAGTGGAAGGCACGAAGCTGCGCGCCTCCCTGGAAGTCGCGTGAGTTTTGCCGGGCCGGGCGAGAGCCCGCTGGCCGATCGTGGACTTTGACGTCGTCGTCATAGGGGCGGGAAGCGCCGGGCTCATGTGCGCGGCCACGGCCGGCGCACGCGGGCGGCGGGTGCTGCTTCTCGATCATGCCGAAAGACCCGGTGAGAAGATCCGCATCTCGGGCGGCGGGCGCTGCAACTTCACCAACGTCCACGCCTCGCCACAGCACTATATCTCCGACAATCCGCGGTTCTGCGCCTCTGCGCTCGCCGGCTATACGCCAGCCGATTTCATCGCGCTGGTGGAGCGCTACGCCATCGCCTGGCACGAAAAGACTTTGGGCCAGCTCTTCTGCGACGGTTCCGCCACCCAGATCGTCGACATGCTGCTCGCCGAATGTCGGAACGCGGGCGTGGACCTGCGGCTCGGGAGCCCGGTTTCGGCTATCGCGCGAACCGACGCCGGTTTTGCCCTGACCATTCGCGGAGAGACCCTCGCCACGGCGTCGCTGGTGATCGCCACCGGCGGAAAGTCGATCCCCAAAATGGGGGCGACCGGCTTCGGCTACGACGTGGCGCGGCAATTCGGCCTCAACATCGTCGAGCCGCGCCCCGGTCTCGTGCCGCTCGTCTTCGAAGGCGCGCTCAAGGCGAAATGCGCGGCGCTTTCCGGCGTCTCCGTCGATGCCGAGGTTTCCTGCGGCAAGGCGCGCTTCAGGGAGGCGCTCTTGTTCACCCACCGCGGCCTGAGCGGACCCGCCATCCTTCAGATTTCCTCCTACTGGCGGGAAGGGCGGGAAATCGTCATCGATCTCGTGCCCGGCACCGACGTTTTCGCCTGTCTCAAATCGGCGCGCGCCGAACATGGGCGTCAGGAAATCCGGACGGCGCTTGCCGCAATCATGCCGCGCCGGCTGGCCGAGGCGATCGCCGAAGATGCGGGCGCGACGGGCGCGCGCCTGGCCGACACGCCCGATGCGGCGCTGCGCAAGGTGGCCGCGGCTGTCAACGACTGGCGCGTTCTGCCGGCCGGCACCGAAGGCTACCGCACGGCGGAAGTGACGCTGGGCGGCGTCGATACGCGAGAGCTGTCCTCCAGGACTTTCGAGGCCCGCAAGGTGCCCGGCCTCTATTTCATCGGCGAGGTGGTCGACGTGACCGGCCATCTCGGCGGCTACAATTTCCAGTGGGCCTGGGCCTCGGGCCACGCCTGCGGCCTGTCTGCCCGAGGCCTGTCTGCCTGAGGGGCCTTACGCGAGATCGGCCAGCGCCGCCAGAACCTCGTCGATGTCGGCGTCCGTATGATCGGCCGAGACCTGGAAGCGGATTTCCTCCTCGCCCTTCGGCACCACCGGATAGTTGATCGCCGTGGCGAGGATGCCGCGCTCCATCAGGCCGTGGGCGATGGCCGTCGTCCTCGCGCTGTCGCGCAGGATCAGCGGACAGATCGGATGGGTCCCGCCGATGGACTCCAGGCCGAGGGCATGAAGGCCCTCGCGCAGGCGCGCTGCCGCCGCGCGCAAACGGGCGAGCAGGCGCCGGCCGTCCTCGCCCAGGAGAATCTCGATCGATTTTGCCGCCGCCGCCGCCTCGCCCGGCGAGATCGGGTTGGAATAGATGTAGAAGGGCGAGGTTTCGCGCAGGTAGCGGGCGAGCGTGGCGCCGGTCGCCACATAGCCGCCGTTGACGCCGAGCGCCTTGCCGAGGGTGGCCACCAGCACGTCGCATCCGGGCGCGCCCGTCGCTTCCTCCGTGCCCCGCCCGGTGGCGCCGATCGCGCCGACGCCATGCGAATCGTCGACCATGACGATGACGCCTTCGGCGAAGTCGGCTTCGCGTTCATGGGCGATTTCCATGATCTCGTCCAGTTCGGCATGGTCGCCGCGCATGCTGAACACGCCGTCGGTGACGATCAGCGCGCGGCGGCAGGATTTCGCCGCGTCCCGGAGCCGCGCTTCCATTTCCCGCAGATCGAGGTGGGCAAAGACGTGCTTTTCCTTCGGCTGGGCGAGCCGCACGGCGTTGATGATGCAGTTGTGGTTGAGCGCGTCGCTGATCACCGCGGTTTCCGGCGTGACCAGCCGGGGCAGGGTGCCCATCACGGCGGCATAGGCGGAGGAGAACAGCACCGCCGCCTCGCGCCCGTGGAAGGCGGCAAGGCGCGATTCGAGCGCGACGTGCGGCGCCCAGGTGCCGCTGATGAAGCGCACGGCGCCGGGGCCGGCGCCCATCGCTTCGGCGGCCTCGCGCTCGGCCCCGATCACGGCCTTCGACATGGCGAGGCCCAGATAATTGTTGGAATTCATGCGCAGGAACGGCTTGCCGCCGTGGCCGTCGATGAGATAGCGCGGGCCGCTTTTGCCCGCCGCGGGCAGGACGGCGGTGAAGACGTATTCGCGTCCCTTGAGGCGGCCTTCCTCGCCGAGCGCGGCGATCTCGCGCGCGAGCAGGGGATCGAGGGTCCTGAGTGCCATGTCGCTTCCTCCCATCGACCTTGCCGCAGGCAGAAACCCGGCAAGGTTCAGCGCGCGGGCTTGAGCCGGCGGCCGAGCTTTACGATCATGTCGCGGGTCATCGCCGCCATGTCCCATTCGGGTTTCCAGCCCCATTCGGCGCGCGCCGCCGAATCGTCCATTCGCATCGGCCAGGAATCGGCGATGGCCTGGCGGGCCGGGTCGATGTCGTAGTCGATGGCGAAACCGGGGATGTGCTTTTTGATCTCGGCCGCGAGTTCTGCCGGGGTGAAGTTCATCGCTGTCACGTTGAAGGCGTTGCGATGAAGAAGGTGTTTCGGGTCGGCCTCCATCACTTCGATCATGGCGCGGATGGCGTCGGGCATGTACATCATGTCGAGGCGGGTGTCTTCACGCAGGAAGCAGGTGTAGCGGCCGTAGCGGATCGCCCGATAAAAGATGTCGACGGCATAGTCCGTCGTGCCGCCGCCGGGCCTGGCCACATGGGAGATCAGCCCGGGAAGGCGCAAGCCCCGCGCATCGACGCCGAAGCGCAGGGCGTAGTAGTCGCAGAGCAATTCGCTCGCCACCTTGGTCACGCCGTAGATGGTCGTCGGGCGCTGGATGGTGTCCTGCGGCGTGCCGTCGCGCGGCGTCGAGGGTCCGAAGGCGCCGATCGAACTTGGCAGGAAGACGGCGGCGCCGTACTGGCGGGCGATTTCCAGCACGCGGTAGAGCCCGCCCATGTTGAGATCCCACGCGGCCTGCGGCTTTTCCTCGGCCGTGGCCGAAAGCAGCGCGGCCAGGTGGTAGATGCAGCCTATATCATGGCGGCGCAAGATGTCGGCAATCGCGCTCATGCGCGTGCAGTCGAGGATTTCGAAGGGGCCATCGGTGACGACTTCGCCGGCGCGCGGCAGGCGGATGTCGGAGGCGATGACGCGCGCTTCCCCGTAGCGCGCGGCGAGCGCGGGCACGAGTTCGGAGCCGATCTGGCCCAAGGCCCCGGTGACGAGGATGTTGCTGCCCATGCGCGTCCGCCTCCCGGGAGATTGTGCCCCTCAACCGCGGGCGTTTTCCAGTGCCGCCTTCACCTTCGCGTCGAAGCCGACCAGCACCTTGCCGTCCGCCTCGATCAGCGGGCGCTTGATCAGCGTCGGTTCCCCGAGGGCGAGGGCGGCGGCGGACTTCGCATCGAGACCTTCGCGTACCTTGGCCGGAATGGCCCGCCATGTGGTCGAGCGGCGGTTGATCACCGTCTCCCAGCCGAGCGCCGCGATCCAGGCAGCGACCTGTTTCGCCGCGAGGCCGTCGGCGCGCAGGTCATGGAAGCGATGCGCGATGCCCTTCTGGTCGAGCCACTTGAGCGCGGCCCGGCAGGTGTCGCAGGTCTTGATGCCATAGAGGGTGATCATGCCATGCTCCTCGATGCGGGGGGGCCGATCCTAGCCGTCTCCCGGCGCCGAGGCGAGCCCGGGCGCCGATTGCCGCTCGTTCGGGAAGCCATTAGGATCGCGCCAAGCAACAAGCAAGACTTTCAGGGGGATGGCACATGAGACTCATTACCTATCGGCAGGGCTCCGGCACCGGCGGCGGCGTCATGGTGGACGCCGACGGGTTCGTCGAGCTCGACAAGGTGGCGCCCGATCTGCCCCGGTCCATGCGCGGGCTTCTCGCGGCGCCCGACGGGCTGGCGCGCGCCAGGGCGGCCGTCGCGGGCAAAACGGCGGCGCGGCGCCTCGGGGACGCGACGCTCGCCCCGGTGGTGCCCGATCCGGCCGCGGTGTGGTGTGCCGCGCTCAATTACACCGCGCACCAGGAAGAGGTCGGCCGCGGCCGCTCCGAATACCCGGAAATCTTCCTGCGCGTGCCCGCCTCCTTCGTCGGGCATGGCGAAACGCTGATCGCGCCCTACGGCGGGCTGGTGACGCGCTACGACTTCGAGGGCGAACTGGTGGCGATCATCGGCAGGGGCGGGCGGCGCATCCGGCGCGAAGACGCGCTTTCCCATGTCGCGGGCTACACGGTGGGCAACGAAGGTTCGGTGCGCGACTACCAGCGCCACAACCGCCAGTACGGCATCGGCAAGAACTTCCACAAGTCGGGCAGCTTCGGCCCGTGGCTGATGACGGCCGACGAATTCGGCGATCCCTACAGGGCGGAGATCATCACGCGCAGCGGTGGCAGGGAAAAGCAGCACTGCTCGGCCGGGCTGATGCTGGCCAGGATCGAGGAGCTGATTTCCTACATTTCCGACGGCTACGAGTTCCAGCCGGGCGACGTCGTCTTCACCGGCACGCCCGCCTCGCTGCCTGACACCGTCAAGCGGATGAGCGACGGCGACCGGGTGGAGATCGAGATCACCGGCCTCGGCACCCTGGTCAATCCGGTGGCGCAGGAAAAGTTCTAGTTGAGCCCCAGCTTGTAGATCTGGTTGACGTTGTCGCGACCGAGCTTGCGCACGACGTCGGGCGCCAGGCCCTTGCAGTTGGCTTCCAGGATCGAGGCCGAGCGCGGCCACACCGTCTGGAAATGGGGATAGTCGCTCGACCAGTAGAAATTGTCCTCGCCGTAGACCGGGGTGGTCAGCACCGTGGCGCGGCTGTCCTCGAAATCCATGTAGACGTTCTCGCGCAGGTATTCGCTCGGCCAGCGCCGGTTGGTGTTGCGCTCGCGGTCGTAGGTGGCGTTGCGCCCGACCCGGTAGTTGATCGACTCGTAGGCGGTCGCGGCATCGGCCATCTGGAATTCCGAGCAGCAGACTTTCAGCGAAGGATGGCGGTCGAACACGCCCGAGAAGATCAGGTTGCTGACGAACGACCACGCCGCCATCGGTCCGCCGAAGCGGTTGCCCTCGAACTCGCTGCGAATGACGTACTGGCGCGGGTCGTCCTTGCGCTTGGCCATGCCGTGCAGCTTCATCGAGCGGCCTTGGCTCGAATTGGCGTGAACCGTGAGCGGGATGTCGAGTTCGACGGCCGTGGCCCACAGCGGTTCGTAGACCGGCTCCCAGTAGCCGCTGCCCATGATCGTCGTCGGCAGGTGCACGGTCCTGGCGCCGCGCTTGACGAAATGGCGCATGTCCTCGACCGCCGTCTCGATGTCGAGGATCGAGATCATCGGCGCGGGAAATATGCGCCTGGGCGCATGGCTGGCGAAGTCCATGATCCACTCGTTGTAGGAGCGGAAGATGGAGCGCTGCAATTTTGCGTCTTCGAGGTGGTAGTTGTAGCGCGCCCAGCTCGCGAACAGGATCATGCCTTCGACGTTGTCGCGGTCCAGCGCCTTGCAGTAGGCGGACGGTTCCCAGTCCTCGGGATAGTCCTCGTAGCGGTAGTTCTCGCGGAAGTCGGAGACGAGCTCCTTGAACTTCTCGGCGTCGCCGTAGATGCTCATGTTGCTGCGCCCTTCGGGCTTGTCGACGACGTGGCCGAGGGAGAAATAGCCGACCCGCATCGGCTCCAGCCCCTCCATGATGAACCACAGGCCCTTGCCGAGCCCCTCGGGGTTCTCCACGACGCGCGGCGCCTTGTCGCCGTATTCCTTCCGGCAGCGGGCGAAGGCGTCGGGGTGTTCGGTGATGTGGCAATCGCCGGAAATCAGCCTGAAGTCGAGCATCGTTTTCTCCCCTGGCGGGCCCTTTCGCTTGTCGTTCTTTGCCGGGCCGGTCCGGGCCGGATTATAGAGAGGCCGGCGGCCGGCCCACAAGAAGGGCCGTGGGCTTGGCCGCGACCCGAAGGGCGGCTACGATGCCGGCCTTCCGGCGAAAGGACTTTCCTTGGGCTTCGATCTCGACGCGTATTTCGACCGCATCGGCTACGGCGGCCCGGCCGGCGCCACGGCGGCGACGCTCGCCGCCGTCCACGAAGCCCAGGTCGGCGCCGTGCCGTTCGAGAACATCGACGTGCTGCTCGGCCGGCCGCTCGATCTTTCGGCCGAAGGCATCGCGGCCAAGATCGTCGGCCGCGGCCGCGGCGGCTACTGCTACGAACAGAACCTGCTGCTGCTGGCCGCCCTTCGCGCGCTCGGCTTCGAGGCGACGGCGCTGGCCGCCCGCGTGCGCATGGGCTACGGCGGCATGCGCCCGCGCACCCATGCGGCCCTGTGCGTGAAGGCTGACGGCAAGGAGTGGATCGCCGACGCCGGTTTCGGCCTGATGGGGCTTCTCGTGCCGCTCGAACTGCGCGTCGGCGCCGAAGCGACCCTGCCGCTCGTTTCCTTCCGGGTGGCCGAAGAACACGGGCTCGAAGTCATGCGGGCGCGCGCCGAAGGCGAAGACTGGCAGGATCTCTACATCTTCTCGCGCGAGCCGCAGCACGAGGTGGACTTCGTCATGGCCAACCACTTCACCGCGACCTGGCCGCGCTCGCCGTTCATCCGGTCCCTCATCGTCTCGCGCGTGAGGCGCGTCCGTCGCGCCGTGCTGATCGACCGCGCGCTGAGCGTGACGACGCCCGCGGGCACGCTCCGGCGCGAACTGGCGGACCACGACGAACTCTTCGACTGTCTCGCGCGGGAATTCGCGCTCGACGTGGACGATCCGGAAATCGCCGCGCGCGCCTTCGCGCCCAAGGAAAGCTGGGGATGAGCATGGCCGGACACCGCATCGAACGGATCGAGCTTTTCCCGGTGCGCATCCGCTATCCGCGGCCGATGCAGTGGGCCTCGCAATCGGAAGACGCGGCCGACTACATGGTCCTGCGCCTGACGACCGACACGGGGCTCGCCGGCGTCGCGGAGGGCACGGTCAAGACGACGTGGAACGGCACGACGCTGCGCTCGCTCGCCGTGGTGTTCGAGGAACTGTTCGCGCCCGGCCTCGGGGGCCTCGACGTCGACGACGAAAAAGCCGTCGCCGCACTGTGGCGGCCGAAGGAACACGCCCTCGCCAAGGCGATGATCGACGTCGCGCTGTGGGACATCCGCGCCCAGGCGGCGGGCAAGGCCTTGTGGCGGCTGTGGGACGGCACGGCCGATGCCGAGGTGTCCTGGGTCGTGACCCGGCAGGCGCCGGCGAAGATGGCCGCCGAGGCGGCCGACGCGGTGTCGCGCTACGGCATCCGCACGCTCAAGGTGAAGGGCGGGCAGGGGGTGGACAGGGACCTCGCGGCGCTCGGCGAAATCCGCGCCGCCGTCGGCGACGGCGTCGTCATCTACGTCGATCCCAACCAGGCCTACGACGCGGCCGGAACGCCCGCCTATTGCGCAGCACTCGCCGATCGCGGCGTGGTCATGGTCGAAGACCCGTGCCCCTACCTGCCCAACGCCGATTTCACGCGGTTGCAGGCGGCCTGCGCCCTGCCGCTGCTGGTGGACGGCACCTGCCGCGACTTCGCCGCGGCGAGCCTGTATGTCGAGCGCGGTGCCAAAGCACTCAACCTCAAGCTCCTCAAGGCGCGCGGCTACAGCGAGAACTGGCGCATCGTCCGCCACGCGGCCGAACGCGGGGTCGACGTCAACATCGGCCTGTTCGGCGAAAGCTCGCTCGGGGCGCTCGCCGCCCTGCAGATTTCCGCGGCCCTGCCCCGCGGACGAACCAGCCTGCCGTGCGAGGCGACGCTGTTCCTGCTGCTGCCCGACGAATACGTCCATGAGCCGCTCAAGGTTGCGGGCGGCAGGATCCGCCTGCCTGACGCGCCGGGCTTCGCGCAATTCGTCGACTGGGACAAGGTTCGCCGGCTCGCGCCCTGAGTTGCCACGCGCCCGGGCGGGGCTATGATGGGCCCAAGCAACAACACCGTTTTCAGGGGGGATGCGTTGTCCGCAAGTTCCGATTATTCCGCGAGCGTCGGCCAGGTGGCGGCGCTTCTCGCGCCCAACAACGTCGTCATCGTCGGCGCTTCCGACAAGCCCGGCAACTGGACGCCGCGGGTCCACCGCAACCTCAAGCGTTACGGTTTCAAGGGCGGCATTTATCCGCTCAATCCCGGCCGGGACGAGGTCTGGGGCGAGAAATGCTACCGCGATTTCGCCTCGTTGCCCGAAAAGCCCGACCATCTGGTCGTGCTGGTCCCGGCCAAGCTGGTGCCCGGCGTGCTGCGCGACGGCGCCGCGGCGGGGGCGCGCAGCGCCACCGTGATGACCTCGGGTTTCGAGGAAACGGGCGATGCGGCCGGCCGCGCTCTCGGGCAGGAACTGCGCAAGGCCATCGCCGAAACGGGCCTTGCCATCTCCGGGCCCAACTGCATGGGCAATATCGTGGCCGGCCACGCCTTCGTCACCAATCCCGACGACCGCCCGCAGGGCGTCGTGCCGGGCCCGGTCGCCATCCTCGGCCAGTCGGGCGGCATCGCCACGGCGATCAAGCGCACCCTGGAAGAGCGCGGCATCGTCGCCGGCACCCTGATCACCAGCGGCAACGAAGCCGGCCTCAACATGGCCGACTACATCCACTATTTCGCCGCCGATCCGAACACGAAGGTTATCGTCTGTTACCTGGAATCGGTGCGCGACCGGGAAAAGTTCCTGGCCGGATGCCGGGCGGCGCGCGCCGCGGGCAAGGCGGTGGTCGTCGCCAAGCTCGGCACCTCGCAGGCCGGCCGCGCCGCGGCGCTTGCCCACACCGGCGCGCTCGCCGGTTCGGCCGCCGCCTTCGACGCGGTGGCCGGGGCGGCCGGCGCCATCCGCGTCGTCACCCTCGATGACGTGGTGGAAGTCGTCGAATACGTGCTGCACGCGAAAATGCCGAAGGGCGGGGGCGTCGGCGTCATCACCCTGTCGGGCGGCCTGCGCGGCCTCCTGATCGACGCGGCCGAACGCAACGGCGTGCGCTTCGCGGACATCGGCGAGGGCACGCGGGCGAAGCTCCAGGCCTTCATGGGTGCGGGAAGCGTGGTGGGCAATCCCCTCGACGGCGGCTACGCCGTGCTGTCGAGCCAGGAAAACTACCTCAAGTCGATCGAGATCATGCTCGCCGATCCCGCCATCGATATCCTCCTGATGCAGGAGGAACTGCCGCGCGAGGCCGGGTCCGCGCGGAAGGAATCCAACCTGCGCGCGGCGGAAAAACTGGCGGCGGCGGCGCAAAAGCCGATCTGCTATGTGTCGATGATTTCCTACGGGCTCAACGACTACGCCCGCGACATGCACGCCGAACTGCCGCACCTGCCGTTCCTTCAGGAAGCCGACAAGGCGATGCGCGCCGTGCGCGCCATTACCGCCCATGCCGGGCCGGGCGGGGGATCGGCGGCGCGTTCCGAACCTCCGGCTGCGGCGCGCGCCATCGCGGCGAAGCTGCGTGAAAAGGCCGGGGCCGCCAGCGAGCCGGTGACCCTGAGCGAGCCCGAATCGAAGGCGCTGATCGCCGCCTACGGCATCCCCGTGGCGCGCGAGGAAATCGCCGCCGACGCCGAAGCGGCCGTCGCGGCGGCCGGACGCATGGGCTATCCGGTCGTCCTCAAGGCGGTGTCGGCCGATCTGCCGCACAAGACGGAAGCGGGCGCCGTGCTGGTCGGCCTCAAGGACGAGGCCGCGGTGCGTGAAGGTTACGCCCGCATCCTCGCCAACGTGGCCAGGGCGAAACCCGGCCTCAGACTCGACGGGGTGCTGGTGGCCGAAATGGTCTCGGGCGGCATCGAGCTGGCCCTGGGCATCGCCAACGATCCGGAAGTGGGCCCGGTCGTGATGTTCGGCGGCGGCGGCACCGCGCTCGAACTTTACGGGGACGTGGCCTTCGCGGATCCCGGCCTCGATGCGGCCCGCGCGCGCGCGCGGGGGGACCGCACCAGGGCGGCGGAGCTGCTCGACGGCTGGCGGCGCCAGCCCGCCCCCGATCGGGCGG
>CAXRES010000128.1:0-10199 GCA_964229575.1 Alphaproteobacteria bacterium | reverse complement strand
TGTACTGATTGATCTTCTTCTGGCCCTGCTCGCCTTCCTTCTTCAGCGCTTCCAGGCGCGGCGAAACGCTGGTCATCAACTGCATGATGATCGAGGCCGAGATGTACGGCATGATCGACAGCGCGAAGATGGTCATGCGCTCGAGCGCGCCGCCGGCGAACATGTTGAACATGCCCAGGATGCCGGAGGACTGCTGGCGGAAGATGTCGGCGAGAATCTGCGGATCAATGCCCGGCAGCGGGATGTAGGTTCCGAGCCGGTATACGATCAGGATGCCGAGGGTGAACCAGATCCGCTTCTTCAGTTCCGTCGCCTTGGCGAAGGCGGCGAAATTGATGTTGGCGGCGAGCTGTTCGGCGGCTGAGGCCATGAGCCCTCTCCTGTCGCGGATATGCCGGCCCGTGGGCCGGCACGTCCCGGTTACTGAGCCTGTTCGGCGCCGGCGCCGGCGGACTTCGCCGCGCGGGCGAGCTTGCGGCCACGACTGCCCTTCGGCGGCCGCTTCTCACGGGTGCCCGGCAGGCGATCGACCTTGATCGAACCGCCGACACCTTCGATCGCCGCAATGGCGGAACGGGTGGCACCACTGACTTCGATGGTCAGCTTCGCCTTGAGCGCGCCGTTGCCGAGCACGCGCACGCCGTCGCGGACATGGGTAATGAGGCCCGCGGCCTTGAGCACCGCGGCGGTCACCGCCTTGCCGGCGTCGATCTTCTTCGCGTCGACCGCGGCCTGCAGATCGTCAAGACCGATTTCGGAATAACGCTTGGCCGACGGATTGTTGAAGCCGCGCTTGGGCAGGCGGCGGTGAATCGGCATCTGGCCGCCTTCGAACCCCTTGAGCGCCACGCCCTCGCGGGACTTCTGGCCCTTCACGCCGCGACCGGCGGTCTTGCCCTTGCCCGATCCGATGCCACGGCCCACACGCTTGAACTTGTGGTGAGCGCCCTGGCTCGGGGTCATTTCATTGAGCTTCATCGACTTGATCCTTCGTTACGCGGGCGGTTACTTGCCCTCTTCCACCCGCACGAGGTGGGCGACCTTGGTGATCATGCCGCGCACGGCGGGCGTGTCCACCAGCTCGCTGGTGCGATTCATCTTGTTGAGCCCGAGGCCGATCAGCGTCGCGCGCTGGTCCTTGGGCCGGCGCGAAGGCGAACCGATCTGGGTCACGCGAATGGTCTTGCCGGCCATGATCAGTTCTCCTGCGAGGCGGCCTGCGCCTCGCCCTTGGCGCCGCGGCCGAACAGCTCGCCCACCTTCTTGGAGCGGCGAGCGGCGACGGAGCGCGGCGAGGACAGATTCTGCAGCGCGGCAAAGGTCGCCTTCACCATGTTGTAGGGATTGGAGCTGCCGACCGACTTGGTGACGATGTCGTGGATGCCCACGGTCTCGAACACCGCGCGCATCGGACCGCCCGCGATGATTCCTGTGCCCGGAGGGGCGGCGCGCAGGACGACGCGGCCTGCGCCGAAGCGACCCTCGACGTCGTGGTGCAGCGTACGGCCGTCGCGGATCGGCACGCGGATCATCTTGCGCTTGGCCTGCTCGGTCGCCTTGCGGATGGCTTCCGGCACCTCGCGCGCCTTGCCGGCGCCGTAGCCGACGCGGCCCTTGGTGTCGCCGATGACGACGAGCGCGGCGAAGCCGAAGCGCCGACCGCCCTTCACCACCTTGGCCACACGATTGATGCTGACCAGCTTGTCGACCAGTTCGGAATCCTGGCCTTCTTCCCGTTGTCTCGGCTTGCGCGCCATGTTGGCCTCTCTAGAATTTCAGTCCGGCTTCACGCGCGGCATCCGCCAGCGCCTTGATCCGGCCATGATACATGTAACCGCCGCGGTCGAAGACCACGGCTTCGATCCCGCTCGCCTTCGCGCGTTCTGCGATAAGCTTCCCCACTTCGCTCGCTGCCGCGCGGTCGGCACCTGTGCGGATCTTGCCCTTGAGGTCCTTGTCGAGCGACGAGGCGGCGGCAACAGTCACCCCCCTGGCATCGTCGATGACCTGGGCATAGATATGCTTGGAAGAGCGGAACACCGACAGGCGCGGCCGCTTGGTCTTGCTCAGGAGCGCGGAGCGCGTACGGCGCTGACGGCGCTTGAAGAGTTCCCGGTTGTTCAACATGGCCTGACCTACTTCTTCTTGCCTTCCTTGCGCCGGATGTACTCACCGGCATAGCGCACGCCCTTGCCCTTGTAGGGCTCCGGCGGACGGATTTCTCGGATTTCGGCGGCCATCTGGCCCACCACCTGGATATCGGCGCCCGAGATGCTGATCACGGTCGGCTTCTCGCAGGCGACCGTGATCCCCTTGGGGATCGTGTAGCGCACCTCGTGGGAGAAGCCGAGCTGCAGCACCAGATCCTTGCCCTGGACCGCCGCGCGGTAACCGACGCCTTCGATTTCGAGGGTCTTGGTGAACCCGGCCGACACGCCCGTGACGATGTTGGCGATGAGCGCGCGGCTCATGCCCCACATCATGCGCGCACGCTTGGACTTATCGCGCGGAATCAAGGTGATCTTGTTGTCCTTGAATTCGACCGACACCTCGTCCACAAGCTCGTGGCTGAGCTCGCCCAGCTTGCCCTTGGCCGAGATCTTCTTGCCCGACACGTTGACGGTGACGCCGCTCGGAACGTCCACCGGATATTTGCCCACACGCGACATATTGCGCTCCTTAAATCTTTCCGCCCGCGCCGATCAGAACACCCGACATCAGAACACCTGGCATCAGAATACCTGGCACAGGATTTCGCCGCCGACGTTTGCTTCGCGCGCGTCGATGTCGGACATCACCCCGCGGGGGGTCGACAGGACGGCGATGCCGAGGCCGTTGAACGGACGAGGCAGATCCTTGATCTTCGAATACACGCGGCGGCCGGGCTTGGACACGCGCCGGATGGTGCGGATCACCGGTTCGCCTTCGTGATATTTCAGTTCAATCCTGATTTCCTTCATGCCCGGCGCGCTTTCCTGGTGTTCGTAGCCACGGATGTAGCCTTCCTTAACCAGGACATCGAGCACATTGGCACGCAGGTTGGACGCCGGAGTGATTACGCTGGCGAGCTTGCGTGCCTGCGCATTCCGGATCCGGGTCAGCATATCCCCCAAGGGGTCGCTCATCGACATAAGCCGCTCTCCTACCAGCTCGCCTTGACCATGCCCGGGATCTGGCCGTTGGAGGCGAGATCACGCAGCGACAGACGGGCAAGCTTGAACTTCCGATACACACCGCGCGGCCGACCGGTCAGCTCGCAGCGGTTACGAACGCGCACGGCCGCACTGTTGCGGGGCAGCGCGGCCAGCTTGAGGCGCGCGGCAAACCGCTCTTCGGGCGGCAACGCCGCATCCTTGGCCATCGCCTTCAGCTTGGCCCGACGGGCAGCGTACTTGCGAACCAAACGCTCACGACGCTTGTTCTTTTCGACGGAACTGGTCTTCGCCATATATTTCGAACCTCCGTATCCGTAATTCGCCGGCTAGTTGGCGAACGGGAAATCGAAACCTTCGAGAAGCGCACGTGCTTCTGCGTCGGTCTTCGCCGTGGTGACGATGGTGATGTCCATGCCACGCACAGTGTCGATCTTGTCATAATCGATCTCGAGGAACACGATCTGCTCCTTGAGACCCAGTGAATAGTTGCCCCGCCCGTCGAAGCTCCGGTCCGAAACGCCGCGGAAGTCGCGCACGCGCGGCAGAGCGATGTTGACCAGGCGGTCGAGAAATTCCCACATGCGATCGCGGCGCAGCGTCACCTTGCAACCGATCGGCAGGTTCTCGCGCAACTTGAAGTTGGCGATGGCCTTGCGGGACCGGGCGACGACCGGCTTCTGGCCGGAGATCGCCTTCATATCCTCGACGGCGTTATTGATCTTTTTCGAATCCGACGTGGTTTCGCCGACGCCCATGTTGATGACGATTTTTTCGATCGTCGGGACCTGGAGGCGGTTGTCGTACCCGAATTTTTCCTGCAGCTGCCCGCGCACTACGGAATCGTAGTGCGTCTTGAGCCGGGGAACGTATTTTTCAGTGGCTTCAGCCATGATCTTTCCTCACATACCGCTGCGCATCAGGCGTCGATGACTTCGCCGGAGCGCTTGGCAACGCGTACTTTCTTGCCGGTCTCGAGCACCTTGAAGGTAACCCGGGTCGGCTTGCCGTCCTTGGGGTCGATGATGGCGACGTTGGAATGATGGATCGGCGCTTCCTTGTCGATGATCCCGGGCTGCTGGGTCTGCGAGCCGCGAGAATGGCGCTTCACCATGTTCACGCCCTGCACAAGCACGCGGCCCGAAGCCGGCATGACCTTGAGCACGGATCCTTCCTTGCCCTTGTCCTTGCCGGCGAGCACGACGACCTTGTCGCCCTTCCTGATCTTGTTCATCTCACTATCCTCGTCTGCACGCGCCTAGAGAACTTCCGGCGCGAGCGAAATGATCTTCCTGTAGCCCTTGGAGCGCAGGTCGCGCGTGACCGGGCCGAAAATACGCGTGCCGATCGGCGCGCCCTGATTGTCGATCAGCCCCGCCGCGTTGCGGTCGAAGCGGATCAGGCTGCCGTCGGGACGGCGGATCGGCGCGGCGGTGCGCACGATCACGGCCTTCTGTACGTCGCCCTTCTTCACGCGGCCGCGCGGAATGGCATCCTTGACCGAGACGACGATGACGTCGCCCACGGCGGCTACCTTGCGCATGGATCCGCCCAGCACCTTGATGCACGGGACACGCCGCGCGCCGGAGTTATCGGCAACCTCCAGGTTGGACTGCATCTGGATCATCGGTCAGTTCCTCTACAAATGGGCCGGTTCGCCGCGTCGCCTCAGGCTTCGCCGGCGATCACTTCCCAACGCTTGGTCTTGGAGATCGGGCGGCATTCGCGGATGCGCACCGTATCCCCCACCTTGTGGGCATTTTCGGCATCGTGCGCCGCGTACTTCTTGGAACTGCGCACGACCTTCTTCACGAGCGGGTGCAGCACCTGGCGGTCAACGCGCACGATCACCGTCTTGTTGCCTTTATCGGAGACCACGGTCCCCTGCAGGATACGCTTAGGCATCGTCTGTCCTCGTCTTCCTTCCGCTTAGGCCTGTGCCGACTTCTGGTTCAGCACAGTCTGGATGCGGGCGATGTCGCGCCTTACCTTGGACACGCGCGCCGTGTTCTCGAGTTGGCCGGACGCCTGTTGAAAACGGAGGTTGAACGCCTCCTTCTTCAGCGCAAGCAGCTCGGTCTTGAGCTCGTCCGGGGTCTTCGTCCTGAGATCAGCCGCCTTCATGTCAGGCTCCTTCGCCGATGCGGGCAACGAACTTGGTCTTGATCGGCAGCTTGGCCGCGGCCAGCGCGAACGCTTCGCGCGCCACGATCTGCGGCACGCCATCGATCTCGAACATGATGCGGCCCGGGTGCACGCGGCAGGCCCAGTATTCGGGCGCGCCCTTGCCCTTGCCCTGACGCACTTCGGCCGGCTTCTTCGATACCGGGACATCCGGGAAAATCAGGCACCAGATGCGGCCCGAACGCTTCATGTGACGGGTGATCGCCCGGCGCGCGGCTTCGATCTGGCGCGCGGTCACGCGCTCGGGCTCGAGCGCCTTGAGGCCGAACGCGCCGTAGGACAGCCGGGTGCCGCCCTTGGCGTTGCCGTGGATGCGGCCCTTGTGGCCCTTGCGGTATTTGGTTCTCTTCGGTTGCAGCATGACGCTTACGCCTTCTCTCAGGCCCCTTGGGCGGACGCGCCGCCGGGAGCGTTGCGGGCGCCGACCTGCTGGTCGGCGAGCCGCTTGTCCTGGGCCATCGGGTCATGGGCCATGATCTCGCCCTTGAACACCCAGACCTTGACCCCGCAGGTGCCGTAGGTGGTGAAAGCCGTGGCACGGCCGTAATCGACGTCGGCGCGCAGCGTGTGCAGAGGCACGCGGCCCTCGCGGTACCATTCGATGCGGGCGATTTCGGCGCCGCCCAGACGGCCCGAGCAGTTGATGCGGATGCCTTCGGCGCCGAGCCTCATGGCCGACTGCACGGCGCGCTTCATGGCGCGGCGGAAGGCGATGCGGCGCTCCAGCTGCTGGGCGATGTTTTCGGCCACCAACTGGGCGTCGATCTCGGGCTTGCGGATCTCGACGATGTTGAGGTGAACCTCGCCGTCGGTCATCTTGGCGACGTCGGAGCGCAGTTTTTCGATGTCCGCGCCCTTCTTGCCGATGACGACGCCGGGCCGCGCGGTGTGAATGGTGATGCGGGCCTTCTTCGCCGGGCGCTCGATGACGACGCGGCTGACGCCGGCCTGGGCCAGCTTCTTGGTCAGGTACTCGCGGATCTTGAGATCCTCGTGCAGCAGGCCGGCGTATTGACCGTCGGCGTACCAGCGCGAGTCCCAGGTGCGGTTGATGCCGAGCCGCAGCCCGATCGGATTGACCTTCTGACCCATTAGGCCCTCTCTTCGTCGCGCTCGCGCACGACAACCTTGATGTTCGAGAACGGCTTCTGGATGCGACCGACGCGACCACGCGCGCGGGCGCGCCAGCGACCCATCACCAGCGCCTTGCCGACCGTGGCTTCCACCACATAGAGACGGTCGACGTCGAGCTGGTGGTTGTTTTCGGCGTTGGCGATCGCCGACTGCAGGACCTTTTTCACGTCCTTGGCGATGCGGCGCTTGCTGAACGTGAGTTCCGCCAGCGCCTGATTGGCGTCCAGCCCGCGGATGAGACCCGCCACAAGGCCCAGCTTGCGCGGGCTCGTGCGGATCATCTTGCCGATCGCGGCGGCTTCGTTTTCCGCCTCGCGGCGGGAGTTGGCTTTCTGACCCATGACGCGGTCTCCTGAACCTTACGACCTGGACGACGACGCGGACGAAGAGCCCGTGCTCGCCTTCTTGTCGGAAGAATGGCCGTGGAATACGCGAGTCGGCGCGAATTCCCCGAACTTGTGCCCGATCATGTTCTCGGTCACCAGAACCGGAATGAACTTCTGACCGTTGTGCACGCCGAACGTGAGCCCGACGAACTGCGGCAGGATGGTGGAACGCCGCGACCAGATCTTGATCACCTGCTTCGTGCCCGCCGCGCGCGCCGTATCCGCCTTCTTCAGCAGATACCCGTCGACGAAGGGACCTTTCCAAACGGAACGAGCCATAATCCGGTTCCCTATTCCTAGTTCTTGCCGCGGTGACGCGAGCGAATGATGAACTTGTCCGACGACTTCTTGCCGCGGGTCTTGTAACCCTTGGTCGGGCGGCCCCACGGAGTCACCGGATGACGGCCGCCGGAGGTCTTGCCTTCGCCGCCGCCGTGCGGATGGTCGATCGGGTTCATGGCGACGCCACGAACGACCGGCCGGTGGCCTAGCCAGCGCATGCGGCCGGCCTTGCCGAAATTGACGTTCTGCTGATCCGGGTTCGACACGGCGCCGATGGTCGCCATGCAGCTTTCCGGAACCATGCGCAGTTCGCCCGAACCGAGGCGGATCTGGGCATAGCCGGAGTCCTTGCCGACGAGCTGGACGAAGGTGCCGGCCGAACGGGCGATCTGGCCGCCGCGGCCGGGCTTCATCTCGACGTTATGGATGATGGTGCCGACCGGGATAGACTTCAGCGGCATGGCGTTGCCCGGCTGCACGTCGACGCGCTCGCCGGAAATCACCTTGTCGCCCGGCGCGAGGCGCTGCGGCGCCAGGATGTAGGCGCGCTCGCCGTCGGCGTAGCGGATCAACGCGATGAATGCCGTGCGGTTGGGGTCGTACTCCAGGCGCTCCACCGTCCCTTCGACATCGCGCTTGGTGCGCTTGAAGTCGATGACGCGATAACGCTGCTTGTGTCCGCCGCCACGCTGAAAGATCGTGATGCGGCCGTTGTTGTTGCGCCCGCCGCTCTTCTTCTTGCCTTCGGTCAGCTCCTTGACGGGCTTGCCCTTGTGCAGATGCGAACGGTCGACCAGCACGAGTTCGCGCTGGGACGGGGTCGTCGGGTTATAGGTCTTGAGTGCCATGATCCGATCCTGTCAGCTCGCTTACAGACCCGCGGTGATGTCGATCGTCTGGCCTTCGGCCAAAGTGACGATCGCTTTCTTGAAATCGTCGCGCTTGCCGACGAGCCCGCGGAAACGCTTGATCTTGCCGTTCTGGCGCACCGTGTTGACGCCGGTCACCTTGACCTTGAACAGCTTTTCGACCGCGGTCCTGATCTCGGGCTTGGTCGCGTCCAGGCGCACCCGGAAGGTGACCTGGTTGTGCTCGGAGCCGCGGGTCGACTTTTCCGTGATGACCGGCGCGAGCAGGACGTCGAACTTGCGCCCCTCGCCCACGTGGACGTTCTTTGCATTCAGCCGCTTGGTCATTTCAGGCGCGCCTCCAGCGCGGTCACCGCGTCCCTGGTCAGAACCAGGGTGTGGCGACGGAGAATGTCGTAGACGTTGGCGCCGATGCTGGGCAGCACGTCGACGTTGGGAATATTGCGGGCGGCGCGGGCGAAACCCTGGTCCACCGCGGCGCCGTCGACGATCAGCGCCGAGGAAATGCCGAGCTTGGCGAAATAATCGATCAGCGCCCGGGTCTTGGCGTCCTTGAGCTTCGCTTCTTCGATGACGATGAGCTGGCCGGCGGCCTGCTTGGCCGACAGGGCCGAGCGCAGCGCCAGCTTGCGCACCTTCTTGGGCAGGCCGTAGGCATGGCTGCGGACCACGGGACCGTGGATTCGCGCGCCGCCGCGGAACTGCACCGAGCGCAGGCTGCCCTGACGGGCGCGGCCGGTGCCCTTCTGGGCGTAGGGCTTCGCCGTGGTGCCGCTGATCTGGCTGATCGTCTTGGTGGCGTGGGTGCCGGCGCGCTTCTTGGCGCGCTGCCATTCGACGCAGCGGTGCATGATGTCCTTGCGCACCTGGGCGCCGAACACCGCGTCCGAAAGCTCGATCGAGCCGACGCTCTTGGCGTCGAGATTGACGACATCGACCTTCATCGTACTCAGTCCTTCTTCTCGGCTTCGGCCTCGGGCGCCGCGGAGGCGGTGCCCCCGGCGAAGGCCGCGGGATACGGAACGTCCTTCGGGGCGGCGATCTTGGTCGCGTCCGACACCAGCACATAACTGCCGTTGGGACCCGGAACCGCGCCCTTGACCAGGAT
The DNA here is from genome assembly GCA_964229575.1 of Alphaproteobacteria bacterium. Lineage (GTDB taxonomy): Bacteria > Pseudomonadota > Alphaproteobacteria > SMXQ01 > SMXQ01 > WHSO01. The sequence goes on along the minus strand of CAXRES010000128.1, from coordinate 1,084 downwards.
CACGCCGGTTTCGTCGTCGGTGCGCACGATTTCCAGGCACTGCTGGGTGACGCGCTCGACGCCGAGATGGCCGGCCATCTTCTTGCCCTTGAACACCTTGCCCGGATCCTGGCGATTGCCGGTAGAGCCGTGCGAACGGTGCGACACGGACACGCCGTGGGTGGCCTCGAGGCCGCGGAAGTTCCAGCGCTTCATCGCGCCGGCGAAACCCTTGCCGATAGTCGTGCCGACCACGTCGACGCGCTGTCCGGCCACGAAATGGCTGGCCTTGATCTTGGCGCCGACCGGCACCAGTGCGTCGGCGGCGACTCGGAATTCCGCGAGCTTCTGCTTCGGTTCGACCTGCGCCTTGGCGAAGTGGCCGCGCATGGCCTTCGACAGGCGGCTCGCCTTGGCGGCGCCGAGGCCGAGTTGCAGCGCGGTGTAGCCGTCGCGCTCGGCGGTCTTCTGGGCGACGACCTGCAGGCCCTCCACGCTGAGCACGGTTACCGGCACATGGCGGCCGTCCTCGGAGAAGACCCGGGTCATACCCATTTTCTTAGCGATCATTCCGGTACGCATGGCGTTCATCCAGTTCTTTGCATGCCTTCTTACAGCCGGCCGTCTTACAGCCGGATCTCGACGTCCACGCCGGCCGCGAGATCGAGCTTCATCAGCGCGTCCACGGTCTGCGGGGTCGGGTCGACGATATCGAGCAGGCGCTTGTGGGTGCGAATCTCGAACTGCTCGCGCGACTTCTTGTCCACGTGCGGCGAACGCAGCACGGTGAAGCGCTCGATTCGCGTCGGCAGCGGAATCGGACCGCGGACGCGGGCCCCCGTGCGCTTGGCCGTCGACACGATCTCGCTCGTGGACTGGTCCAGCAAGCGATGGTCGAAGGCCTTCAGCCGAATACGGATGTTCTGGCTATCCATGGTCCTGATCCCGTGCGTTTAAGCGCCTGGCTCCCTATTCGACGATTTTGGCGACGACGCCGGCGCCGACGGTGCGGCCGCCTTCGCGGATGGCGAAGCGCAGGCCCTCGTCCATGGCGATCGGATTGATCAGCTCGACGCGCATGGTCACGTTGTCGCCCGGCATCACC
>CAXRES010000127.1:0-17708 GCA_964229575.1 Alphaproteobacteria bacterium | reverse complement strand
TTTTCGGCTTTCCAGCGTTCGGTGACGTCCGTGTAGGTGGAAATGAAGCCGCCGCCCGGAATCGGCGACCGCTGGATGGCGATCATGGTTCCGGTCGGCTGGGACCGCTCGACGCGGTAGGTCCCGCCGCGACCGATCTTTCCCAGCCGTTCCGATACCTGGGCATCAATGTGCCCCGGTCCGTAATCGCCGCGCATCGCCCTGTAGGTCAGGACGTCCCGGAAATCGATGCCTTTGCGGGCGATTTCCGGCGGCAGGTCGAACATTTCGGCCCAAAGCCGGTTGAAATTGATGATTCGCAGGTCGGCGTCGAGCACGCAAATGCCCTGCGCCATATTGTCCTGGGTCATCTGCAGAAGTTCGGATTTCGCCTTCGCTTCCTCGCCGGCGCGGACTTCTTTGGTCACATCTGTGAAGGTGATGGCGAAGCCACCGTTGGGCAGCGGCTTGCGATGGACGCTGAGGATTTTCCCGTCCGCCGTTCTGTGCATATCCTGATAAACGGTGCCGGCGCGGGCGCCGTTTACGCGGATGCGCACGACCTGCTCGGGATCCTGCCCCGGGTAATCGCCGCGCGCGATGCGAAGCCTGAGGATATCTTCCAGGGTCATGCCCGGATTGACCTGCGCGGCGCTGAAGCCGAACATCGCCAGATAGGCCCGATTGACGAGTTCCAGAACGCAATTGCGGTCGAATAGCAAAAGGCCCTGGTCCATGTTCTCAAGCGATATTTCGAGCAGCTTGGAATTCGATTCGAGCGCCGCTTCCGTCTCGCGCATGTGCGTGATGTCGGCATAAGTCGTGACGACGCCGCCATCGGGCATGGGATCGCGGGTCACGTGAAGGGTGCGTCCGAAATTCGTCTGCGCGATCTTGCTGGTCGCCGTCGTGCTTCGGAAGTCGTTCAGGCGCGTCCTGATATGCTCTTCGAGGTTGTCGGGCTCGGCGACATGGTGGCGCGCGGTATGTCGGAGGATTTTTTCGTAGGGCGTGCCGGGTCGCGCCAATTCCTCCGGAAGATCGAACAATTCCCTGTAGCGCTGGTTGCATATGGCGAGTGTGCCGGCGCTGTCCAGCACACGAATGCCGATGTTGACATTGTCGAGCGTTGAAGCGAGCAGGCGCGCGACGCGGTGGCTCTCGAACGTCGCCCGCATTTCGATGGTGATGTCCGTGAAGGTGCAGATCAGCCCGCCGTCCGGCAGCTGGCGACGATAGATTGCGATCGTCGATCCGTCCGGCATGTGGCGCAGATTGCGCCATTCGCGGTTTGCGTCGATATCCTTCATTCGCCGGGCGACGAATTCGTCCGGATCGACTTCGCCGTAATCCCCGCGTTCCGCGAGGAAACGAATGATGTCGGCGTAGGGCAGGCCGATGCGCAGGTATCCGTCGGGCAGCCGGTAGTAATCCTGATAGAGCCTGTTGAACTGGGCGAGGCGGTAATCGCGGTCGAAGATCGCGATGCCCTGGTTGACGTTTTCCACCATCGTGCCGAGCACGGCGCTGCGGGCCGCAAGTTCACGCTCATGACGGTCGTGTTCGATGGCGAGCCCCGCCGTGACGGCGAATTCGGCTATTTCCCGCACCTCCCGCGCGGCGGGCCGACGCGGCTTCGGGAAATAAAGCGCCAGCACGCCGATCACGAGATCGTCACGGCTGAAGATCGGTTGCGCCCAGCAAGCTCGCAGGCCGTGGTTCAGCAGGGGGTCGCGCAACGTGCCCCAGTCGGCGTCGTCACTGATGTCCGACGATATGGCCGGTCGCCTAGTCAGGACCGCCGCGCCGAGGGCGCCGCAATTCGCTTCGGGCGTGCGGCCGTCGAACTGGCCGCACAACGCAGCGGAAAGTTTCGGCGCCGCGCCGTTGCGCAGGACATTCGCCGCGCCGTCGAAAAAAAGAATCTGCGCCGAGGCGCCATGGGTGCCGTGGCGCTGCTCGATCATCTCGCAAAGCAGGAAAAGAACTTGCGCGAGATCTTCTCCTCGCGCTATGGGCCCGAGAATTCTGCTCAGGTTGTCGGGCGGCAAGGCGGGCTTGAACACCACGCTGTTGCTTCTCCTGGTCCTCGGTCTCCCCGGCGAAGGCATCTCCTGCGCCCGGGAAGGCCCCCTTACTCGTTCGATTAACACTATATTCGGTAAGGTAAATAACAATTTAATCGTTGTTTACGTTAAAATAAATAAAATGTACTAAATAATATAACCTATTTTTTGACATTTCAACCCCCGGGATCGTCCGAGCCTATCAGGCGCGGCGCCGGTCTCCAGCCGCTGATGCCGGGGCAGCGCGTGCGGAGATGTGAGCCGACGCCGTCGAAGGATCGCGCCTGCGTGGGCAGAAGCGGATCGACGACGGCCTGCGGGCGGCTCAGGACGGGCTCGAATGCGTCCGGCCGCGGAGAAATCTGGTCGAGCGGCCGTTGCGAGTGGCGATGGATCGAGTGTCCCCCCGGCGTCGTGTAGCATGTGGCCGCTTGCGTGGCTGGCCTTGCTGGCGTGCCGCTTCCGCGAGGCCCGGCGGCGAAGGAACTGCGTCTTGCGGGTGTTGACGCCGTTGGTCCTGTTCCGTGCGCACGCCCGCGTAGTCAATTAATGCGCGCCTTCGCGCGGGGGATCAATGCGCGCCTTCGCGCGGCGGGGGAAGGCGTTCCGTGCCGCGCCCAGTAACCGGTTGCCTTCGGAGCGCCGCGAGGTCTACGGTGAATCGGTTTCTGTCACCGGTTCTGACTCGATGAAGACGTTTCGCTCCCGGGTATTCGTGGCATTTGGATCGGCGCGGGCCTTGCCCGTGGCAGTGGCCATGCTGCTTGCCGCCTGTGGCGGCAGCGCCCTGCCCAAGTCGGAAACGATCACCCGTTCGCAGTGGAACACGTTCGAGGCGGTCAAGGCGAGCTACGACAGGGTCGCGCCCGGAACGACGACATCGGACGAGTTGCGGGCCATGGGCTTCGATCCGTTCCGCAGCGCCAATGTGCGGGTGCTTACTTATCTCGATCTCATGCGGCAGTTTCTGACCAGCGACGCGATCAAGCCCGCCGATCTTGATCCCGCGGTGCAGCGCTGTCTCGCCGTGCGGGATTTCTGCGTCGGTTATCATATCGCGCTCGAGCGCATAAACCGGGAGCGCAAGGGCTCCGCGCTCGCCGACCTCCTCAATTTCCGCCGCCAGACCCACGAAACCGGCTGGAGCTTTTCCGCCCTGTTCCTCATGCAGAACGGCAAGGTCGTCTACAAGCTGTGGTCGGGCGTGCCGCGCATCGATCGGCTGATCGACCAGGACAATCCGCTCGGCCCCGTGCAGGAACCGGCCACCATCATCCGCGACCGCCTGCCCTGATTTCCGTGCCGCGCCGTTCCTTCCCGGCGGTGGCGCGGGCCCGGTGATCCGTCTATAAAAGGCCGGAAAAACATCGCGGCCCCAGGTCACGACGGGCCGGAGCAGGGAGGTCCGCATGAAACGCGTTCCGTTGACCATCGCCATGTCCGACTACGACCACATGCGGGATTTCCGCATCGGCGAAGTGCGCGCGGAAGGCATCGACCCCACCTTCCTGACCATGGAAATCCACGAGGTTTTTTCCCGTTTCACCTACAATCGCGAATGGGACGTCTCGGAACTGAGCTTCGCCAAGTTCATCGCCCAGGTGACGCGCGAGAGCCCCGACATCATCGGCCTGCCGGTATGGACGTCGCGCCAGTTCCGCTTCTCGTCGTTCTATTACAACGTCAAATCGGGCATCAGAACGGCGAAGGATCTCGCCGGCCGGCGCGTCGCCGTGCCCGAATGGGCGCAGACGGCGGCCGTCTACACCCGCGGCTGGCTGCAGCACTCGGCCGGGGTCGATCTCGCCTCCATCGACTGGGTGCAGGCGGGGACCGAACAACCGGGCCGCGAGGAGAAGGTCGAGCTTTACCTGCCCAAAGGCCTCAGGCTGACGCGCGTGACCGACAAGTCGATTTCGGAGATGCTCGCCTCGGGCGAGATCGACGCGGCGCTGGTCGCGCGCGAGCCCCGGGTGTTCACCCGCAAGCACCCCGACGTCAGGCGCCTGTTTCCCGACTATCGCGCGATGGAAGAAAAATATTTCGACGAGACGGGCATCTTCCCGATCATGCACATCGTCGCCATGCGCAAGGAAATTCTCAAGGACAACCCGTGGATCGCGCGCAATCTGCTGATGGCCTTCGAACAGTCGAAGAACAACGCCATCGACCGTTTTCTTGAAATTTCGGTATCGCGCTACTGCCTGCCCTGGGCGGTCGACCATGCGGAGCAGATGAAAAAGAAGTTCGGCGGCGACTTTTTCCCCTTCGGGCTGGAACCGAACCGCAAGACGCTGGAGGCCTTCTGCCAGTACGCCCACGAACAGGGTATCACCCGCGTGCGCGCCACGCCGGAGGACCTGTTCCCGAAGGGCCTCGATTTCTCGGTTCTGATCTGAAGGCGCCGGCGTGAGCAAAGACGCGCCCCGCCCGTTGCGCCCGCCGCGTGCGGACGGGCGGACGCCGCGGGTGAAGGCGCCGGCCCTGGCCTGCGACACGCATTTCCACATTTACGAGGACGGCATCCCGTATCGGGAGAAGCGCCGCTACACGCCGGTCGATGCGGGCCTTGCCCGCTACCGTGCGACGGCGGCCCGGCTCGGCCTTTCGCGAGGCGTCGTGGTGACCGGAAGTGCTTTGCCCGACAATGAGCCGACGCTTGCGGCAATCGCCGCGATGAAGGGTTCCTTCAGGGGGCTCGCGCTTGTCGGGCCGGATGTCGCCGACCGAGAACTCGAACGCCTGGCGGTGGGCGGCATGACCGGCTTTCGCATTTCGACGCGCTCGGTCGGCGGCATGGGGCCCGAGCACCTGACGGGGCTCGCCCGGCGCGTCAAAGACCTCGGCTGGCATGTCGAAATTCACCTGCGCACGGCCGACGAATTCCTCGACCTGCTGCCGGCGCTGGGGCGCCTGCCGATACCCCACAGCCTCGACGGCATCGCCAATCTCGGGCCCGGCGCGCGCCCGGGCACGGCCGCGTTCGACGCCGTGGCGCGTCACTTGCGCGATTGCGAGGATGCCTACCTCAACATTTACGGCGTCTATAACGCTTCACTGAGCGGTCCGCCCGACTATGCCGACATGGTGGCGCCCGTCGCGGCGTTGGTCGCGGCGCGTCCCGATCGCGTCATCTGGGGATTGAACTGGCCGCATCCGACATGGGAGGGCGACGTGCCGGAAGACGCCGACCTGCTAGATTTCGTCGGCGCCGTCGCCCCCGATCCCGCCGTGCAAAAACTCGTTCTCGCCGACAACCCGGCAAGGCTCTATGGCTTCGGTCCGTCCTGAACGTCAGTGACGCCGGCGCGTGAATTCGGGCGGCACGAAATGACAGTGCGCGCCGCCGTGTTTCTCGAAATAGCGCTGGTGGTAGTCTTCGGCGGGCCAGAAGGTCATGGCCGGGGAAATCTCGGTGACGATGGGGCGGGAAAAGCGCTTCGCCGCGGCCAGCCGGTCGCGCACGGCGGTCGCCGTCCGCTTCTGCGCCTCGTCGTAATAGAATATGGCGGAGCGGTACTGGTCGCCGACGTCCGGTCCCTGGCGGTTGAGCTGCGTAGGATCGTGGATGGCGAAGAAGGCTTCGCACAGGCGTTCGAAGCTGACGATCTTCGGATCGAAGGCAACCTCGACCACTTCCGCGTGGCCGGTGCCGTGGCCGCAAACGTCGCGGTAGGTCGGATTATCGGTATGCCCGCCGGAATAACCGCAGATCGCTTCTTCGACGCCCGGAATCTGGCGAAAGGCCGATTCAACGCCCCAGAAGCAGCCCGCGCCGAACATCGCCTTCTGCATTTTCGCCTCCCGCTCCTAGCTCAGGTCGACCGGTGCGCGACCCGGGTGAGGGAGTTCCCGGCCCATGCCCCCGGCCTTGGCCCGTTTGAGGATTTCGATGCCGGCGGCAAGGTCGGCGAGGCCCATGCCCATCCACGTGAACAGCGTCAGGTCCGCGTCCGCCGGGCGCGTCTGGCCGCGACCGACGATGTCCTTGAGTTCGATCACGTCATTCCAGTCCCCGCCCTGGCCGTCGTAGAAGGATTGCAGTTCGCGGCTGTCCTCGCGGCAGCCTTCGAGGTTGTCCACCACGACACGGTCGGCGCGCGCCACCACGTCCGGCGCGATCTCGGCAAAGCCCTTGATGATGGCGCCGGCGGCGTTGAGATGCGTGCCGTGGCCCAGCATGTCGGCGGTGAGGAACGGCTCCCTGGCGCGCGTCACGGTGGTGACAATCGGCGCGTCCCTGACGCAAGAGGCGACCGAGTCGCGCTCGACCACTTCGAAGCCGTACCTGGCGCGCACCTCGGCGGCGAAGCGCGCGCGGTTCTCGGCCGTCGGAGAAAACACGCGCAGGCGCCTGAGCGGCCGCACCGCGTTGACGGCGGCGACCTGGGTCATCGACTGTTTGCCGGAGCCGACCACGGCCATGTCGTCGGCCTCTTCCGCCGCAAGGTACTTGGTCGCTACCGCGGCCAGCGCCGCCGTGCGCATCTGGCCCAGGGCTACCGCCTCGATGATCGCCTTGAGCTGGCCGTCGTCGGAACCGTGCAGCAGGACGAGCGGCGCCGATTTGCCGCCGACGTTGGTCCACACCTTGGCGCCGGAAAAACCGATGCCGGCGAACTGCGCCCCGGTGATGTTGAGGCTGCCGCCCGTCCAGGCCGTCTGGCCTTTGCGGAGATTCTTCGCCTTGCCTTCGTATTCGAGGCGGAGCGCCGATTCGAGCGCGCCGATCACCCCCGACAGGTTGATCAGGGAAACGACCTCCGCCTCGGTGATCCAGATGAACGTCTTGGGCGCCTCGGCCATGGTGTTCTCCGCTTCGTTGCCTGCGCCCCGGTTTTAGCCAAGGCCGCCAGCGATTGCCAGTCCTGTCCGGCCGTCGCGGGAAGGCAGGGCTTGACCCTGCGGGCGTCCGTTATGGTCGCATGTGCGTCGCAGAAATGACACGACGATGCGAATCATGAAATTCCCTCCGCGCCTGCGCGATGATTCTGCCGGGGGCGCGGAAAAACAAACGGGCGGCCCCATGCTGTCGAAAGCAGGGCCGCCCGTTCTTTAAGCGATGGGAAAAGCGTTACTTGCAGGCGACCAGCGAAGCTTCCTTGGCGCCTTCGTTCGGCAGGGTGACGGTACACTCCATGCCTTCCTTGAAGGAGTCACGATTGCCGGGCTTGCCCGCCACCGTGACCTTGGTGCGCGAGCCGGAGATGCCGGTCTCCACATCCTTGCCGCCGACGCTGAGGGCGATCTTGCGCCCACCCTCGATGACCTTGGAGATCTTGCCCGAGAACTTCGGCTCGACGATCTTGGCGGTCTGCGTCGGGCCCTTGAACTTGAGCATGTCGTCGAGCTTGGCGAGCGCCGCCTTGGGCTGCGCCGACATCTCGTTGACGATCTTCTGGACTTCGTCGCCGGTGACCAGGTCGACATCGCGCTTGAGCTTCTTGGCTTCGGCCAGGAACTGCGCGTCCTTCGCCGTATTGACGAAGGCCGCCTTCATCGCCGCGACGCGGTCGGCCGGAACTTCCTTGGCCAATGCGAAGGGGCGTCCCATGACGCGCACGCCCATCAGGATGTTGAACCAGGCGACCGCCTCTTCCTGAGTGACGCCGGCGCCGAGATGCTTGCCGTCCTTGATCACATCGAAGATCGTCGGAACGCCCATCTTGGTCAGTTCGGGCACCGGCTTGATGGTGAGCTGGACGATCGGCTTGAGCTTGCCGGCCCTGATCATCGGGCCGCCCTGGTCGCTGAGCGAGGCCCAGGACTGGCAGATGCCATCGACTTCGCCGCGCTCGATGCCGAGATGGATCGGCGGGGTCGACGGGTAGCCCTTGATCAGGCGGAACTTGCCGCCCAGCGCGTTGTTGATCAGCGCCGGGTTGATCTCGGTATCGTTCGGACCCGTGCCGCCCATGATGAAGGTGCGGGTGAACACTTCCTCGAAGGACTTGATGTTGGTGCGCGTGGCGATGGCGCAGGCGCCCGGCTCGTCGGCAAGGCTGCCCAGCCAGTGCAGCTCCTTCGACACGAACTTGGGACCCTTCTGGCCCATGATCTCGGCCATCGCGGCGTTGCGCTGCATGCCGGCGATCACCGTGCCGTCCCTGGGTGCCACGTTGAACACATAGTTCGCCATGACGATGGAGCCCGCGCCTTCCATGTTGCGGACGACGAAGCCCGGGTTGCCCGGAATGAGGCGGCCCATGTGGCGTGCCAGCATGCGGGCATAGACGTCGTAGCCGCCGGCCGGGCCGGAGCCGACCAGCAACTGGATGCGCTTGCCTTTGTAGAAATCGCTGACAGCATCGGCCGCAGCCGGGGCAGACGCGATCATGCCGCACAGGGCGACCGCGGCGGTCATCAGGTGGGTGAGACGCATGGAAGTCTCCTTGTTTGGTTTGATTGAACTTGCGTTCGATTGAAGCGGTGTGAGGAGGGGGGCTCCCGACGTCCGTTTCTAGCCGTGCCACCGTCCGGACGCAAGCCGACTGAAACCCCGTCTTGCCCGGATGATCGGGCTGCTGTAACAAAAAACCAATATACGAGAGACGTATGCGACGGCCGGACTGGAGGGCGAACGGATCATGGTTGCGAAGCACAATCGGCAAAAGCGGTCTGTCGCCGGCTTGCCGGACGGACTCAGCCGTCGGATGGCCGAGAGCGTGTCGCATGCGGTACTTGCGCGCCCGCGCCGGAAAATCCGCAAGACCGAGGATGTCTTTCGCATCGGCGCGCTCGGCCTCGACTGGGACATCGGGGCGATGGTCTACGAGCCGCGCCAGGTGACGCACGGCGCCGATGGCCGCAAGGGTGGCTTCTTCCTGCTGCATGGCGGCAACGGCGACTACAAGTCGGTCGAGCCTCTCGCGCTGGTCCTGAGCGAACGCTTCGGCTACAAGGTCGTCTCCATGACTTTCCCCGGCCGGCTCTACCTGCCCGATCCGTCGCGCGATTGGCCCGGCGACACGATCGAGGCCGATGGCAGCGCCCGCGTGCCGATCTGGAAGAAGGGCGAGGTCATCGGTCGGGACCAATACGACATCGTGAGGGACGACAAGCTGCGCGCGCGCTACGGCATCCGCACCTTCGCCCGCGCGCGTCCGGGCACGCTGTTCCATGAACGCATGGCGGCCTGGCCGGCGGCGTTCGAGGACGGCATGCTCGAAGCCTGCCGACGCCATTTTCCGGCCGGCGAATATTCGGTCTATCTGCATGGCCATTCGACGGGCGGCGCCTTCACCGCGATCCTCAGCCAGCGTCTCGAGAACTGCGCCGGGCAGACCGAAGTGGAAACCGCGCCGATCGGCGTCATCAACCGCGCCAAGCACGCGTGGTCGGGCTCGATGGGCAAGATCGCGGGCTTCGCCAAGGCGGGCCCGAAGGAACCCGACGACGTCCTGCACGATCCTTTCACCGACCTCTACTTGCGCACATGGCGCGACCGGGCGCGCTATTCGGGGCCCGAGGCTCTGGGCCGGGAAGGCCCCGCCGCGCTGATGCGCCTGCCCATGCTGATGGAGGAGGTTCTCGACGGCTGGGCGGAGGAACGCCTGCGCCCGCAGTTCAAGGCCGAGTTCCCGGTGACGCACAACGTCGCGGGAACGCTGGAGGCGGCCGCGCGCGTCGCGGCGAAGCGTCTCGGCCTCGGCCGCGTCGAGACGAAGGCGCTGGTCGGGCGTTACCTCGACTACGGGCGCTATCGCGAAGGCCCGAACGCGCGCCCCGTGCCGCCGGTGCTGTTCGTCAATTCGCGCTACAGCCGCGATAATTCGGAAGAAGCCTTCCGCAACGTCGTCATGCCGATGCTCGCCCGCCTCAAGCCGTCGCCGCGCGTGCATCTCGTCATGATCGATGCGGGCACGCACATCTACATGGAAGCCGACGGCCCGAACCTGCCGCAAGGCATCGCGCCGGTCGCCGCGAAAATCTTTGACGACGCAGTGCGCGGCGGCTTCTTCGTGCCGGTGGGCTGATCCGTATCCGGCTTCGGATACAGAAATCAACTATCTGAAAATACAGATATTTTTACAGGATTCGAAATTTATTCGAATACTAATGTTTTTGGCTTGAAATCATTAGAATTCGAATGTATATAATTAGAAAGCTAACGAATGAAAATTCGTAGGCGGCGGGGACAGACCCCGGGAAACCGATCTTTGGAGCGGAGGCCAAGATGCCCAATCTCGAACCCAAATTCATCGACTACTCCGGTAGCAAATTCAGCGGCAAGCACACGAACGGCGACCACTCGCTCGACCTGTGGGAGCCGATGGTCATGCCGAAGGAGGCGATCGACGCCGAAGTCGAGCGTCTCGCCTCCATCGCGAAGCCCAACAACGGGGTGCGCCGTTCGCGCTTCGTCCATCCGCGTTCGGTCAACGAGAAAGCCCACAGCTGGGCGCCGGGCGTCGATGTCAGCCTCGACGTGCTGTTGCCGGGCGAACGCACCCGCGCGGTGCGCCAGAACTCGTCCGTCGTCAACTTCTGCATCAAGGGCGGCGGCACGATCATCCAGAACGGCCGGGCCACCAAGTACAGGCAGTACGACCTGGTCACCACGCCGTCGATGTGGGTGCACGAATACGTCAACGACACCAGCGAGATCCAGGTTCGCCTGCGCTACTCGAACGGCGCCCTGCTCGAACGCCTCAACATCCACTACGTGGACGAGGAGCCGCCGGCGCACGGTTCGGCCCAGGACGACCTGACCGTCACCGCCGAGGAAGAGGGCGAGTGGCATCATTCCAAGTTCGGCGCCTTCAAGCTGACCGAGGACGGCGCCTTCCTGATGCCTTATGAAGGCCTCGTCAACCCGCCGCCGGCCAAGATCGTTTCGCACCACTGGCCGTGGGACAAGGTGAAGCGCGAGCTCGACAAGTACGCCGAGGGCCTGGGCCAGGACTACGAAGGCCGCCGTCTTTACCTGCTCTACGATCCGGTTACCGGGCGTTCCAACGGCACCACGACCAACTTCTTCGCCACCATAACGCACCGCCCGGCCGGCATTTCCGACCGTCCGCACCGGCACGCGTCCGCCGCGATGAACTACTACTTCGGCGGCGAGGGCCACTCGGTGGTGCAGGGCAAGGAGTATCCGTGGAAGACCGGCGACTTCATGTTCTCGGCGCCGGGATGGGCCATCCACGCCCATACCGCGGACAAGGGCCCGGTCTACGAGCTCACCATCCAGGACATGCCGTTCTGCATCAACACCGACTGCCTGCTCTGGCAGGAGGACATGAAGGGTCCCATTTCGCTGCTGGGTTCGCATGAAGGGTTCCAGACGAACCGCGACAAGCTGGCGAAAGTGAGTTGACGGCCTGAGAAATCAGACCGCCGGGGGGAACGGGAACGTCTATAGGTCTCCGCCGGTTTCCGTTCCCCCTCAAACCCTGCCGGGTCCGCGTCAGCGGGCCCGGCATTTTTTTATGATTTTTTGTCCGGGCTTTGCGCGGGCACTTCCTTGTGCTTTGGACCCATCGCGGCGCTCTTTCACACCTCGCCTCGTGCCGGCCCTCTTTCAGACCTCGCCTCGTGCCGGCGCTCTTTCAGACCTCGCCTCGTGCCGGCTCGCCCGTCTTGCTCATGCGCGCGATGGTGTCGATGATGTCGTCGGGGTAGGGCCTCATGCGCTGCATGGAATTGATCACGGCGAACTGCACGGTGCCGTCGGCGCGAATGAGAAAGCAGGCCGGTTCGCTGAACAGTTCCGCTTCGTCCTTGCGGATGGGCGTCGACAGGAACAGGTCCCAGTCGCGCGCCGTGGCGACGTTCATGCCGTAGGCGACCGCCACATGCTTCAGTTCCCAGTCCTTGCGCGTGCGTTCGGCATCGGCCTCGCCGTCCATGCTGATGGCGACGACGTCCGTGCCGAGCGCCCTGAGCCTGTCGATCTTCTGGTCCAGCTCGCGCAGCTGGCCGCGGCAGCGCTGGCAGAAATGCCCGCGATAGAACATCAGAAGGGTGAATCTGTCGGCCTTGCGATTATGCAGATCGAAGCGCCCGCCGCCGGCAAGCGGCAGGTCGAGGGGTGGGGCCTTGCGGCGGGGCATGATGCTCATGGCGGGTCGCTCCTGAGGCGGGTTGCGGGCCGGAAAGGCCTTGCGGCGAAAGCCTTAGCACGGGTGGCAGGGCGGTTCGACCGTATCGGCCGGGCCGCGCCATTGGAATCCGGCCCCGGTTTTGTAACAATGTAGCGCTATGGTACGCGCCGCGGCAGGGGGTAGCGCCGCGTACCCGATCCGCTCCGGCAGCTCCCGCCGGACGGCAGCAACAGGGCAGGAGGTTTGCCATGACCCCGCAGACGGAACAGTCATCGGACGTCGCCATCCGCACCCGCATGAAGGGTGCCATCGTCAAGGTTCTCGAAAAGGCGAAGCGTGACAAAAAGACCGATCTCGTAAAGCGCTTCCCGCGCGCGGGCGGTTACGTGACGCTGGCCCAGAGCGGCCTGCGCAGGATGTTCAGGGCCGATGGCGCGAGCAACGATCGCCCGCGCCTCAGCGTCGTCGAGCCGGCACCATCGGACCGGGGAATCGACGCGGTCCACCTTGCCGCGCTGGCCATCAACGCGATCGGACCTGCGTCGTTCCGCGCAGCGGTATTCGGCACGCAGGTCACCATCAAGGTCGACGACGAAGCCACCGCCCGCGCGTTGCGCGCCGCGGTCGAATTGTCGAGCCGCGAGCGGCCGACCAATGCCCTGATCCACGTCGAGGCGAAATAGGCGCCGCGGGCGCCCGCAGCATCAGGCGACGCGGTTGAGGCCTTTCCACAGCAGGATGAGCGCGCCCAGCATCAGCACCAGCTGAAAAGCGCCGTAGAAGCGCTTGGCGTCGGCGCGCTGGAAGAAGCGGATGCCGGCCCAGGCGCCGATCAGCGACACCGGCAGCAGGACCAGCGATTCGACGATCAGCCGCCACGACACCAGGCCGATCGCCACGGAAACCGCGAAGCGCCAGAACAGGATGATCGCGCCGATCAGGATCGACGTGCCGCGGAACAGCGTCGGCGTCGGACAGGCCAGCTTCAGATAGACGGAAAACAGGTAGAGGCCGCCGCCGCCGGAGACGCCGGCGATCAGGCCGCTGACCGAGCACAGGCCGAAGGCGACCGAAAACCGCGTCATGTCGATGCGCTGCGCCAGACGTTCGAGCAGCCGATAGCGGTCCATCAGGGCGATGCCCATCATCGTGGCGCCGAGCAGGACCGTGAGCCAGCCCGGGTCCAGGTGCTTGAAGACGAGCGTGCCGGCCGCGATGGAAATGAAGCTCGCGACCAGAAGCGGGCGCACCAGCTTCCAGTTGCCGTGCTTGATCCCGAAGGGAACGATCTGCGCCTGTGCCCAGACGCCGGTGGCGAGCGCCAGCATGACCGCGTGATGGGGCTCGAGGATGATCGAGGAAAAGACGATGGTCGGGGCGACGGCCCCGAAGCCGAGCGCTCCGCGCACGCTTGCAAGAACGGCATAGATCGCCATCAGGGTGGCGATCTGCGCCGCGCTCAGGTTTTCGAAGGGCGCGAGTTCCGGGGGGAACAGGTCGGCAATCACGGGACTGGGTCGCCCTTGGCTGTTCTGGTTCAGGGCATGGGCCCAAGGTGATAGCGCCTCCGTCGGTCCCGGTCAGCAACATTCCCGGGCGGTTTCCCCCGGTGCCCGGCGCGGCTATCGACCTGCGGCGTTGATGCCGCCGGAATTTTGTCTTAATAACAAGGCCGTGCCGGTCTCCCCGGCGCCAAGACGTGCTGGTCCCCCCGGCGCCGGGAAATGGTATAGTTCCGAAAATCGTTTGAAGCGCAAGAAAGGCATTCGCCATGGCTACCGCAAACCCCACGCTTCCCTCGGCAACCGCCGCGGCATCCCTGCCCAAGGGCGTCCAGGTCGACCCGATCAAGCCGGCGATCGGATCCTATATCTCGGGCTACCGCTTCGACGGTACCGCGGTCAGCGACGAGTTCCGTTCGGCCATGCGCGACCTTCTGCATAACCGCGGCCTCGTCGTGTTCGAACCGGGTACCGTTACGGCGGAGAACTTCACCAGGTTCGCCGGCTTCCTCGGCCAGTTCTTCGACTATGCCGGTCCGCACACGCCGCGCGCGCCGGAAAACCCCGACGCCACCGTGATCAGCGCGGCCAAGGACGCGCACCTGCGCAACCACGTCTGGCACGCCGACGGCGGCTTCCGCGCCGATGCTCCGGCCTTCACCGCGCTGTTCGGCAAGCAGATCCCGAATTCCGGCGGCGACACGATGTTCTCCAACGCCGCCCACGTCTACGAGCTGCTCGATCCGCTGTTCGCCCGGTATCTCGATTCGCTGAAGGTGATCCAGTCGCCCGACGCGACCGGCCACATCACCGACCGCTATCTCGACCCGGAAGAGGCGAAGCAGGCGCGCATGCGCATGCCGCCGTTCGAAATGCCGCTGATCCGCGTCCATCCGGTCACGGGGCGCAAGTGGGTGGGGATCAACGAATCCTACGTCTGCTACATCAAGGGCGTGTCGCGCGTTCACAGCCAGAACATCCTCGGCATCCTGTTCGACATGATCAAGGCGCCGGAATCGACCTGCCGGGTCGAATGGGAGCAGGGCGCGCTCGCCGTGTGGGACAACCGGGTTGTGCAGCACCGCGCGATCAAGGACTACACCGGCAACGCGACGCGCATCCTCTATCGCTGCACCATGACCGTCTGAGGCGGCCATGAGTGATTTCCGCGCCGGTGTTCTCATCACCGTCGAAGACCTGGCCTCGCGCCTGGCCGCGAAGGCAGGGCTCGTTCTCCTCGACATCAGCGACGATCTCGAAGCGGCGCCGCTCGAACGTCCGGTGATCCCGGGGGCGTTCGCCGTGTCGCTCGCCTCCGACCTGTCGGGTCCGCCGACGAAACTCGGCGGCCGGCGTCCGCTGCCCGAAGCGGGGGCGCTGCAGGACAACGTGCGCCGCTGGGGTATCGGCGCGAATACTCTTGTCGTCGTCTATGACAATGCCTCGGGCGCCCAGGCCGGGCGTGCCTGGTGGACGCTGCGCTGGGCCGGGCACGGCAACGTCCGCCTGCTCGACGGCGGTCTCGCGGCGTGGAAGGCGGCGGGCCAGGCGATGGCGGATCAGCCCGTTCATCCGGCCGGCAACGGCGACTTCAAGGTGAGCCCCGGCCACATGCCGGTGATCGAGGCCGACGAAGCCGCCGACATCGCCCGCAGGGGCGCGCTGCTCGATGCGCGCGGCAAGGCGGCCTACGAAGGCGAAGCCGACAAGCCCGCGACCGGCCATATCCCGGGCGCCGTGTGTGCGCCCTCGGCCGGCACCGTCGGGCCGGATGGCAAATTCAAGTCGACCGAGGCGCTCCGCGCCCATTTCGCCGGTCTCGGCGTCGACGGCAAGGCCCCCGTCGGCGTCTACTGCGGCAGCGGCAACGCCGCCGCGCACGAACTGGCGGCCATGTATGCCGCCGGCATCGAAGCGCCGCTCTATGTCGGCTCGTGGTCGGCCTGGACCGGCGATCCCAAGCGCCCCGTCGCCAGGGGACCGGCGCGCGGCTAGGCCGCCTCGTTCGGGAGGCGGACCGAAGGGGCCGGCATGTTCGAGGGATTTGAGCAGTCCGATATCAAGACCTCCGGCGCGGTGATCCGGACCTTGCGCGGCGGCGACGGCCCGCCGCTCCTGCTGCTGCACGGCAATCCCCTGACCCATGTGAGCTGGCACAAGGTCGCCCCGGCGCTGGCGAAAAACTTCACCGTCATCGCCACGGACCTGCGCGGCTACGGCGATTCGTCGAAGCCTGCGGGCGGGGAGAACAGCGTCAATTATTCCTTCCGCGCCATGGCCGAGGATCAGGTCGAGGTGATGGCCCGTTTCGGCTTCGATCGTTTCTTCGTGGCCGGCCACGACCGCGGCGCCCGCGTCGGCCATCGCATGGCGCTCGACCGTCCGGCGAAGGTTGCCCGGCTGGCGCTTCTCGACATCATGCCGACCTACCAGCTGCTTGCCGATATTCCGCTGGGCTGGGCGGAAGAATCCTATCACTGGTTCTTCATGGCGCAGCCCTTCGACTTTCCCGAGCATTTTCTCGCGCTCGATCTCGACTATTACATCCGCAGGAAGCTCGACAAGAAGGGCGTGGGGCTCGGCCCCTTCACCGACGAGGCGATGGCCGAATACCTGCGCTGCTGCACGCCGGAAAACATCCACGCCGTGTGCGAGGACTACCGCGCGACGCTGCACGTCGATTTTCCGATGGACGAGGCCGATTTCCGGGCGGGACGGAGAATCGATTGTCCGCTGCTCGTGCTGTGGGGCGAAAATTCCCACGTCGGGCGCCATTCCGATCCGCCCGCCGCCTGGAACCAGTGGGCGGGCGATGCCGACGAGGTGACGTATCGCCCGATCCCGTCGGGCCATTATCCGGCCGAACAGTGTCCGGAGCTGGTACTCGCCGCCTTCGAAGACTTCTTCGCCGCCGGGAAGCCGGCATGAGCGAAAGTTTCCCCGAAATCCGCGAACAGGTGCGCGCCCTCTGCGCGCGCTTCCCGGGCGACTACTGGCGGGCGCACGACCGCGCGCGCACCTACCCGCGCGAATTCGTCGCCGCGCTGACGGAGGCCGGCTGGCTCGCCTGCCTGATCCCGGAGGCGTTCGGCGGATCGGGCCTCGGCCTGCGCGAAGCCGCGGCGATCATGGAGGAAATCCACGCGTCGGGCTGCAACGGCGCCGCCGCGCACGCGCAGATGTACACGATGGGCACCATCCTGCGCCACGGCTCGGCCGCGCAGAAGCAGGCGTATCTGCCGGAAATCGCCGCCGGGCGGCTGCGCCTTCAGGCCTTCGGCGTGACCGAACCCGAAAGTGGCACCGATACGCTCTCGCTCGCGACGCGCGCCGTCAGGGACGGCGACGCTTACGTCGTCAACGGATCGAAGGTCTGGACCTCGCGCGCGGAACATTCCGACCTCATGCTGCTGCTTGCGCGCACCACGGCGAAGGAAGAGGTCCAGTCGCGCACCGAGGGGCTTTCGGTGTTCCTCGTCGATCTGCGAAGCGCGCGCGGACACGGCATCGAGATTCGCCCCATTCCCACCATGATCAACCACGCCACCTGCGAGGTGTTCATCGACAACCTGCGCGTGCCCGCCGAGAACCTGATCGGCGAGGAAGGCAGGGGCTTCCGCTACATCCTCGACGGCATGAACGCCGAACGCATCCTGATCGGCGCCGAATGCGTGGGCGACGGCCGCTGGTTCATCGACCGCGCCGGCGATTATGCGAAAACGCGCAAGGTCTTCGGCAGGCCCATCGGTCAGAACCAGGGCGTGCAGTTCCCTATCGCGCGCGCCTATGCGAGCTTGCGCGCGGCGGCTCTGATGGTCGAACGCGCGGCGACGATGTTCGATGCGGACGAAAAATGCGGCGAGGAAGCCAACCTTGCGAAACTGCTGGCCTCCGAAGCCTCGTGGGAGGCGGCCGACATGTGCATGCAGACCTTCGGCGGCTACGGCTTCGCCGAGGACTACGACATCGAGCGCAAGTTCCGCGAGGCCCGCCTTTACCGCACCGCGCCGATCTCGACCAACATGATCCTCGCCTACGTGGCCGAGCACGTGCTCGGCCTGCCGCGCTCGTACTGAGATGGCGGCCCTGATCAGATCGGAAGAGCGTCGGGGAGG
>CAXRES010000126.1:0-11160 GCA_964229575.1 Alphaproteobacteria bacterium | reverse complement strand
GACTGCCCGCGCCGATGATCGCGCGCCTCTACGGACGCTGAGCGGGGTGGGGCGACGGCCCACCCTCGTCATCTTCCTGCGCGCGCCGCAACGGGGCGCGGTCAAGCGGCGGTTGGCTGCCGGCATCGGCGGGGCGGCCGCCTTCCGTTTTTACAGCGATCAGAGCCGCGCCATCGTCCGCCGGCTCGGCGCCGATCATCGCTGGCGCACCGTGCTTGCCGTGACGCCCGATGGTCTCGCCCGGCATGGGCGTTTCTGGCCGCGCCTTCGCCCCCCGCCCGCGCGTTGCGCGCAAGGGGTTGGCGATCTCGGCCGGCGTATGGCGCGCCTGTTCGAAAATCTTCCGGCCGGTCCCGTGGTCATCGTCGGCGCCGACATTCCGGGCATCGGGCGCGAGCATGTCGCGGCGGCCTTTCGCAGCCTCGCCGTCCATGAGGTGGTTTTCGGCCCCGCCGCAGACGGCGGCTACTGGCTGGTCGGCTTGGCGCGACGGCGGCTCGCTCCTCGCGCGCTCGCGCGGGCGATGTTCCGCGGCGTGCGCTGGTCGACGGCGCACGCCCTTGCCGATACGCGGGCCAACGTGCCCGCGGCTGGCGAAGCGCCGCTGCTCGCCACGCTCCGCGACGTCGACGACCGGGACGCCTGGCTGGCGCGTTGTGCGCCCGAATGGGCGCAGGCCAACGCGCCATCTTATTGATCGCAGGTTGCTCTCGCGCTGCGTTTCGCCTGATCATTTCCCATAATTCGAATGCCGGGCTGCGCCGCAGTCCGCCAGATTCCCGTGGCGCGGAATATGGCGGTTTTGTAAAAGCATTTCCTGTCGATGCGTGCCGCGGACGATCCGCGTTCGTGCCCCCCGTTCGTGCCCCCGTTCGTGACGGAGAGTTCTTCCATGACAGTCGAGACCATTCCCGCGGGCGGTTGGCGCGAGCGTTTCTGCGCGTTCGTCGAAAGCCCGCGCATGCAGCGCGTCATCATCGGGTTGATCGTTCTCAACGCGATCATTCTCGGGCTCGAGACCTCGGCCGCGGTGCGCGAATCGATCGGCGGGCTGCTGGTGGCGCTCGATCACATGCTGCTCGCCGTCTTCGTCGTCGAGATCGCAGCCAAGCTGCTCGGCCACGGGTTGCGTTTCTTCCGCTCGGGCTGGAACGTCTTTGATTTCATCGTCGTCGGCATCGCTCTCGTTCCGGCGACCGAGACCTTGAGCGTGCTGCGCGCGTTGCGTATCCTGCGCGTGCTTCGCCTCCTGTCGGTGGTTCCGACCATGCGCCGGGTGGTCGAATCGCTGCTGCGCGCCATCCCCGGCATCAGTTCGATCGCGGCGATCCTCGTGCTGCTGTTCTACGTGTTCTCGGTGGTGGCGACCAATCTGTTCAGCGAAGCCTTCGACGAATGGTTCGGCACCATCGGCGCGTCCATGTTCACGCTGTTCCAGATCATGACCCTGGAAGGCTGGGCAATGGACCTGGTGCGTCCGGTGATGGAGACCCACCCCTATGCCTGGCTGTTCTTCATCCCGTTCATCCTGCTCACCACCTTCACCATGCTCAACCTGTTCATCGCCATCATCGTCTCGGCGATGCAGGAGCGCACGGAAAGCGATCATCAGGAAGAGATGCAGGCGATCGAGAACGCGCGCATCGGGGAAGAGGCGCTGATGCGCCGCGAGATCGGCGCGCTGCGCAACGATGTCGCCGAGATCCGCGCCCTGCTCGAACAGCAGCGGCGCTGACGCAGGCCGGTTCTATTTTTCCGTCAGGCGGGGCATCAGCTCGACCAGGTTGCACGGCTTGTGCCGTGAATCGAGCTGGAATTTCAGGATTTCGTCCCAGCCGTCGCGGCACGCCGACGGCGAGCCGGGCAGGGCGAAAATGTAAGTTCCGCCCGAAAGTCCGCCAAGGGCGCGCGACTGCATGGTGGAGGTTCCCACCTTCTGGAACGAGATCATGCGGAACAGTTCGCCGAAGCCCTCGATCTCCTTGTCGAGAAGCGGCTTGAGCGCCTCGGGCGTCACGTCGCGGCCGGTGATGCCGGTGCCGCCGTTGGTGAGGATGACGTCGACGTCGGGATCGGCCACCCACGCCTTCACCTGTTCCTGGATCAGCTTCGGGTCGTCCCTGACCACGCGTCGTCCGGCGAGCTTGTGGCCCGCAGCCGTCAGGCGGTCGATCAGGGTCTTGCCCGATTCGTCCGTGGATTCGTCGCGGGTGTCGGAGACCGTCAGCACGGCGATGTTGACGGGAAGGAACTTGCGCGTTTCATCGATGCCGGCCATGGCTCAGCCCTGATCTGGATGGTAGGGGCAGGACCCGTGCGGGTCCTAACGGCGGTCTTCGGCGATGCCGAAGCCTGCGCCGTCGAGCCCTACATAGGCGGGCCAGTGGCCCGATGCAAGGGCATCGAGCGACGGCGCGTCCTGGCCGAGGCGGGAGCGGTAGATCCACAGGTTCTCGAACACGCGGGTGACGAACAGGCGCGTTTCGGTCACCGGGATCGATTCGATGAAGATCAGCGGGTCGGAACTGTGGCGCACGTCGCGCTGCCACTTGGCCATGTTGCCGGGTCCGCCGTTGTAGGCGGCGATCATGAGGACGAGGTTGCCCGAGGTGATTTCGCCCGACAGCAGGTGATCGACGTATTTCTGGCCGAGCGCCAGGTTGAGCCGCGGATCATAAAGCTGGTTGCGGGCGCGGCCGCGGAATTTCTGGCCGCTGTCGGCGATGAAGGTGGCCGTCGCCGGCATCAGCTGCAACAGCCCGCGCGCGCCCGAGCGCGAGCGCGCATTGACGTTGAAGCCCGATTCCTGGCGGGCCAGCGCGTAGACCAGCGCGCGGTCGATCTGGAAGCCGTTTTCCGGCACCCAGTGGGGCAGCGGATAGAGCGCGGCATCGACCTGTTCGCCCTGGGCGCGCAGCAGCACGCGCCCGGCGCGAAGCGCCGTGCCCGGCATGTCGGCGGCGTCCGCCAGGGCGATGACGGTGCGCAGGAGGCGCGGCGATGCGCCCGCGCGCAGCGTCCGCAGTTCGGTTTCGGCGCGCGTTTCTTCGCCGAGCTGGATCAGCGCCAGCGTGCGCCGGCCCGAGCGGTGCGCGGCGAAGGCGATGACGTCTTCCGGCGCCGCGATCGGGCTCGACCAGTTGTAGGCGGGGCCGCTTCCGCGGATGCGCGCCGCGATCTGGCCGTAGAAGGTGCGCGGGAAGGCCGCCGCGTTGTCCATGTAGGGGCCGACATGCCCCGTGAACCCGCCACGCAATGCCGCGCGGCCCGCCCAGAAATAGGCCGCCGCGCGTTCGCGCGAACCCAGCGACTCGATGCGCGCCAGCCTGTCGAAATGCGAAATCGAATCGGCATAGCGGCCGAGCCGGAAGGCGGCGAGTCCCGCCCACCACAGCGCGCGCGGCGCTTGCGCGCCCGAGCGGCGCGCCGCGGCCGCGGCGATGTCGTAGGCGCGTTTGTCTTCGCCCTTGCGGAACCAGCCCGCCGCGATCATCGCCCGCGTGCGGTCGATGCCGCCGCGCCCGAGCGCGCGCTGGATGGAATCCTGGGCCAGGTGCTTTTCGGCCTGGGCGATCTGGCCGCGGCGGACCATGCCGGAAATCGCGCGGCGGACGCCGGGTTCGGCCGCGCTTTCGCGCCAGTTCGGGCGCGGCGCGGTTTCCGTGTCGATGTTGTCCGAGGATATGGCGAAGCGTTCGCGCGGCGCGGGCGGCGCCTTGGCGCTGGCCGGCTTGCGCTTCATGGCGAGCCCGTAGATGCGCGCCGCGTCGGGGTGGTCGGCATAGAGCTTGAGCCAGCCCGAAAGTTCGGCGTAGCTCGCGTGGTAATGGGTCGGGTGCATGTAGCGCTGGGCCAGCACATGGCCCATCAGCAGGCGGTCCTCGACCTGGCGGATGCGCCGGTCGGCAGCCGCCCACAGGCCCTTTTCCTGAAGCCCGAAGATCTCGCGGTAGAGCGCGGCGTCGGAAACGCCGAGGATCTCCGGCATCGACAGGGTGAGGTCGGTGGCGCGGGTGAGCGGCGCGAGAGAGGCGCTGGCGCTGTCGGCGTAGGATCTGGGTGTGCAGAGGAGCGTGGCGGCGATGGCCAGAATCGCGATGGCGGGGCGCAACAAGACCCCCCTCCCGCGCCGGCCCGGCCGGCTCGCCAATTCGTAACCCCCCGAATTCATCGGAAGTTTCTAGCCTGCCCTTGGTTAACGGGCAATGACCAGAGTCAAAGCCGCGGAAACCCTGGGGTTTCGGCCCGGTTCAGGCGCCTTCGGCGTCGAGCCGGCGGCGAATCTCGATCAGGTCGCGCCAGGCCAGCCGCTTCTGCCCCGGCGAGCGCAGCAGGAAGGCGGGGTGGAAGATCGGCATGCAGGGCACCGGCCGGCTCATGCGCGGGGTCTCGAAACTGCGCCATTTGCCGCGCAGCTTCATGATGCCGTCATTGGTGGCGAGCAGCGTCTTGCTGGCGATGCCGCCGACCAGCACGAGGACGGCCGGATCGACGATCTCGATCACGCGTTCGACGAAGGGCAGGCAGGCGGCGACCTCGTCCGGGCTCGGATTGCGGTTGCCGGGCGGGCGCCAGTAGATGGTGTTGGTGATCAGCGCGGAACCGCGGTCGAGCCCGATGGCCGCCAGCATGCGGTCGAGCAACTTGCCCGCCGGGCCGACGAAGGGCAGCCCCTGGCGGTCCTCTTCGGCCCCCGGCGCTTCGCCGACGAAGACGATGCGCGCCCGCGGGTTGCCGTCGCAGAAGACGAGGTTGGTCGCCGTCTGCCGGAGCGCGCAGCCGTCGAAGGTTAGAAGCGCCGCGCGCAGGTCTTCGATGGTGTTGGCGGCGGCGGCCAACTCGTGGCCGTTCATGGCGCCGCCCGCGGCGCCGCCTTTCGCGCCTGACACGTTCAGCGCGGCGCCGTTGCGTGGCGCTGGCGCGGCAGGCGGGGCGACGGCCGCGGGCCTCGGGGCGGCGGGGGGCGGCGCCGCTTGCGGCTCTGGCGCGGCCGGCCGCGCCGGTCGAGCCTCGGCGGTGGCCGGCGCCCGCGCCGGCGCCGGGCGGGTCGCGGGCATGGCCGATTCGGCAAAACGGTCCATCGTTTCGTCGGCGATGGCTTCGTCGGCGCCGGCGTCGATGTGCAAGCGCAGCGCCTCGATCATCTGCTCGCGGGTGATGGGCGTCGTCATGGTGCAAGCCTAGCACGCGCGTTCGGGCCGGTCATTTCGCTCGAAAATCCCCGCGCGCGCCGCGCGCTTCGGCTATGCTCCGGCGCCATGACCGCCATCGTGTCCATCAAGAACCTGTCGAAGACCTATGAGTCCACCAGGGGCGACGGGGGGTTCGCGGCTCTCCGGGACGTCAGCCTCGACATCGAAAAGGGCGAGATATTCGCCCTGCTCGGCCCCAACGGCGCGGGCAAGACGACGCTGATCAGCATCGTCTGCGGCATCGTGAACGCGAGCGCCGGTTCGGTCACGGTCGGCGGCTTCGACATCGCGCGCGATTACCGGAAAGCGCGCAGCCTGATCGGCCTGGTGCCGCAGGAACTGACCAACGACGCCTTCGTGACGCCGATGGCCACGCTCCGCTTCTCGCGCGGGCTGTTCGGCAAGCCGCCCGCGCCCGACGTGATCGAACGGGTGCTGCGCGATCTCACGCTCTGGGACAAGCGCGAGGAACGCATCATCGCCCTTTCGGGCGGCATGAAGCGCCGCCTGATGATCGCCAAGGCGCTGGTGCACGAGCCCGACGTCCTCTTCCTCGATGAACCGACGGCGGGGGTGGACGTGGAGCTGCGCCAGGACATGTGGAAGCTGGTGCGGTCCCTGCGCGATGCGGGCGTCACCATCATCCTCACCACCCATTACATCGAGGAGGCCGAGGAGATGGCCGACCGCGTCGGCGTCATCAGCAAGGGCGAATTGATCGTCGTGGAGGAAAAGGCCGAGCTGATGCGCAAGATGGGCAGGAAGCGTCTGACGCTGCATCTGCACGCGCCGCTCGCCGTCCTGCCCGCCGAACTCGCGCGTTACGCGCTCGAACTGGCGGCGGGCGGCCACGAGCTTGTCTACAGCTACGACACGCGCGGCGAGCGCACCGGCATCACGGCGCTGCTCGCCGATCTCAACGAAATGGGCATCCGCTTTCGCGATCTTCAGACGGAACAGTCCTCGCTCGAGGACATTTTCGTCAGCCTCCTGCGCGACGAAGGCACGCGTCGGGGCGAGGAGGGCGGGCGATGAGCTTCAATTTCTACGCCGTCCGCGCGATCTACCGCTACGAGATGGCGCGCGCCTGGCGCACGGTGGCGCAGACCATCATTTCGCCGGTCATTTCCACCTCGCTCTATTTCGTCGTGTTCGGCGCGGCCATCGGCTCGCGCATTACCGATATCCACGGCGTTTCCTACGGGGCCTTCATCGTGCCCGGCCTGATCATGCTGTCGCTGCTCACGCAAAGCCTCGCCAACGCGTCCTTCGGCATCTACTTCCCGCGCTTTACCGGCACCATTTACGAAATCCTGTCGGCGCCGGCCTCCTTCCTCGAAATCGTCATCGCCTATGTCGGCGCGGCGGCGACCAAGTCGATCATCCTCGGCGTCATCATCCTGGCGACGGCCAACCTGTTCGTGCCGCTGCATGTCGTCCATCCCGTCTGGATGCTGGCCTTCCTGGTGCTGACGGCCATCGCCTTCAGCCTGGCCGGCTTCATCATCGGCATCTGGGCCGACGGCTTCGAAAAGCTCCAGCTCGTGCCGCTGCTGGTCGTGACGCCCTTGGCCTTCCTCGGCGGCAGCTTCTATTCCATCGACATGCTGCCGCCGTTCTGGCGCACCGTGTCGCTGTTCAACCCCGTCGTCTACCTGATCTCGGGCTTCCGCTGGGCCTTCTTCGGCCGGGGCGACGTGCCGGTCGCCGTCAGCCTCGCCGCCATCGCGGGCTTTCTCGTCCTCTGCCTCGCCGTCGTCGCCTGGATATTTCGTACGGGCTGGCGTC
Organism: Alphaproteobacteria bacterium; assembly: GCA_964229575.1. Taxonomy (GTDB): domain Bacteria; phylum Pseudomonadota; class Alphaproteobacteria; order SMXQ01; family SMXQ01; genus WHSO01. Next base: position 4,180 of record CAXRES010000126.1, on the reverse strand, counting down.
TGCGGGCCTGACCGGCGCGGGCCGGCGGCTCCGGGCGCCGGGGGGCCATTTGCCCCGCTCCGCCGATTGCGCTAACTAAGGCGGGACCGCCGAGTCTTTTGCGGAGTTGTCCCTTGTCCAGTGAATCGTCCCGTGAATCCATGGAATTCGACGTGGTGATCGTCGGCGCCGGGCCGGCCGGCCTGGCGGCGGCGGTGCGCCTCAAGCAGCTTGCGGCGGAAAAGGGCTCCGATCTTTCCGTCTGCGTCGTCGAGAAGGGCTCCGAGGTCGGCGCGCATCTGTTATCGGGCGCGGTGATCGAGCCGCGCGCGCTGTCCGAGCTGATCCCCGACTGGAAGGAGCGCGGCGCGCCGCTCCTGACGCCGGCCACCGATGACCGCTTTTTGTTCCTGACCGAACGCCATGCGCTGCGCCTGCCGACGCCGCCCGCCATGCACAACGCGGGCAATTACATCATCTCGCTCGGCAACCTGGCGCGCTGGCTGGCGACGCAGGCCGAGGAACTGGGCGTCGAAATCTTCCCCGGCTTCGCCGCGGCCGAGGTGCTCTTCGATGCGGCGGGCGCGGTGGCGGGCATTGCCACCGGCGATCTCGGCATCGGCAAGGACGGCACGCCCGGGCCCAACCACCAGCCGGGCGTCGCGCTGCGCGCCCGCCAGACGCTGTTGGGCGAAGGCGCGCGCGGTTCGCTCACCAGGCAGCTCATGGCGCGCTTCGGCCTTGCCGACGGGTGCGAGCCGCAGACCTACGCCATCGGCATCAAGGAGTTGTGGGAGGTCGATCCGGCGAAGCACAGGCCCGGCGCCGTCATCCACACGGTCGGCTGGCCGCTCGATCACGCCACCTATGGCGGCAGCTTTCTCTACCACCTCGAAAACAGGCAGGTCGCCGTCGGCTTCGTCACCGGGCTCGACTATGCCAATCCGTATCTCTCGCCGTTCGAGGAGATGCAGCGCTTCAAGACCCATCCCGCCATCCGCGACACCTTCGCGGGCGGCCGGCGCATCGCCTACGGCGCGCGTGCGCTGACCGAGGGCGGATACCAGTCGATCCCGAAACTGACGTTCCCGGGGGGCGCGCTGATCGGCTGCGGCGCGGGCTTCATGAACGTGCCCAAGATCAAGGGCATCAACAACGCGATGAAGTCGGGCATGGTCGCCGCCGAGGCGGCGTTCGACCTGCTGGCGGGTGGCGAAGGGAACGAAGCGTCGGATCTGCGCGCCCGCCTCGATGCGACCTGGCTGATGGACGATCTCAGGCGCGTGCGCAACATCCGCCCGGGTTTCCGCGCGGGCCTTTTCGCCGGCCTCGTCAATGCCGCCATCGACACCTACCTGCTGCGCGGGCGCGCGCCGTGGACGCTTGCCCACCACCGCGACCACGAGAGCCTCAGGCCCGCGGCGGCGTGCCGGCCCATCGCGTACCCGAAGCCCGACGGGGTGCTGACCTTCGACCGGCTGTCCTCGGTGTTCGTTTCCAACACCAACCACGAGGAAAACCAGCCCTGCCACCTCAGGCTGGCCGATCCGGCAAGGGCGATCGCGGTCAATCACGCCACCTACGCCTCGCCCGAGACGCGCTATTGCCCGGCCGGCGTCTACGAGATCGTCGAGGAAGCGACGGGCCCGCGCCTGCAGATCAACGCCCAGAACTGCGTCCACTGCAAGACCTGCGACATCAAGGACCCGACCCAGAACATCACCTGGGTGCCGCCCGAAGGCGGCGGCGGGCCGAACTATCCCAACATGTAGCCGGCGCGGCCGTTCCCGAACGGGCGTGCCTGCGCCACGCGGGGCCCGAACGGGCGTGCCTGCCGCCACGCGGGCCCCGACACGGCGCGCGCCGCCGTGCTATAGTGAAAAACTCAATTCGGGACGTCCGGCTCATGGCTCTGCTTTCGCTTTTTCCCCTTTCCCCCGCGCGCCGCTTCGGCGCTGTCGTGATTCTCGCCGCGGCCGGGCTCCATGCCGGCCCTGCCGGGGCCGAAGTCCCTGCTGCCCAGTCGGCGGCCACCGCCCAGGCGCTCGAAACCTCGCCCTACGGCGATTTCCTCGCCGCACGCCATGCCGAGCGCAGCTATAACGCGCCGCGCGCCGCCGAGCTTTTCGCCCATACGCTGCGCCATTCGCCCGACAACCCGGCGCTGATGCGCCAGACGATGAACCAGATGCTGGCCGCCGGGCGCATCGGCGACGCGGCGAAGATCGCCGGGCGCTATCTCGCCCATGAGCCCGAAAGCGTCATCGCCGGGCTGACGCTTGCCATCGACGATCTGGCGAACCGCAAGACGCGCGCGGCGGCCGACAGGCTGGAGAAAATCCCGATGCGCGGGCTCGGCGGCTATTTCGTGCCGCTGACGCTGGGTTGGACGAAGTTCGCGCTGGGCGACACCGAAGGCGCGGTCAAGGCGCTGGAGCCGCTCGGCCGCCTGCAGGGCAGCCAGCCCTTCGTCGATTACCACGCCGCGCTGATGTTCGATCTCGCCGGCGACAAGGAGCGCGCGGGCCAGCGCTTCGAAAAACTGGCGGCGGACGGTTTTGCCGGCTACGTGCGCTTCGTGGAGGCGGCGGGATCGTTCTGGGAACGGCACGGCGAGCGCAGCAAGGCGCGCGACATTTATGCCGAGTATCTCAAGCGGCGCCCCGAGTCGACGCCGATCGAGGCCGCGGCCGAACGGTCGGGCGGCTCCGCCGCCCTGCCGCCCCGGCTCATTACCGATGCCTACCAGGGCGCGGCGGAAGGCCTGCATAACATCGCCACGCTGCTCAACCAGGAAGGCGTGCCGGAAATCGCCATGATGGTCCTGCAGATGTCGATCAATCTGCGGCGCGATTTCGACGCGGCGCTTCTGCTCAAGGGCGACATCCTCGCCGCAATGTCGCGCCGCGAGGATGCCATCGCCGCCTACGACGCCATCCCGCGCTCATCCACGCTGTCGTGGCCCGCGCGCCTGCGCGCGGCGCAACTGCTCGATCAGGCCGACAAGGGGCCGGTCGCCTACGCGCGCCTGCGCGACATGGCGGCGGAACGGCCGACGCGCGCCGACCCCCTGATCACGCTGGGCGATCTCTTGCGCTTCCGCAAGCGCTTCGCCGAAGCGGTCGAATCCTACGACGCCGCCATCGGGCGCATCGGCGCGCCCGAGCAGCGCTACTGGTCGCTTTATTATTCGCGCGGCATCGCGCTCGAGCGCGACAAGAAAGGGCCGCGGGCCGAGGCCGACTTCCTCAAGGCGCTCGAGTTCGAGCCGGACCAGCCGCTGGTGCTCAACTACCTCGGCTATTCGTGGGTGGAAAAGGGCCTGCATCTCGACCGCGCGCTCGGCATGCTGGAGAAGGCCGTGCGGCTTCGCCCCAACGACGGCTATATCGTCGACAGCCTCGGCTGGGCGCATTACCAGCTCAAGGCCTACGACCGCGCGGTGAGCTATCTTGAGCGCGCCGTCGAACTGATGTCGGCGGACTCCACGATCAACGACCACCTGGGCGATGCCTATTGGCGTGTCGGGCGCACTTACGAAGCGCGCTACCAGTGGAGCCGCGCGTTGCTGTTCGGGCCGGAGCCGGAAGAGCTCGACAAGATCAGGAAGAAGCTGGCCGAGGGCCTGCCGGGCGGGCCGGTGAAGCGCGAGGCCGAGGGCGGCGGCGCCCGCAGCAAGGCCAAGGGCCGGAGCGGCGGGTGAGCGGTTCCGTCGCCGTCGCGGCCGCGGCCAAGATCAATCTTTGCCTGCACGTCACCGGGCGTCGCGCCGACGGCTACCACACCATCGATTCGCTGATGGCTTTCGTCGGACTGGCCGATCGGCTGGTCGCCGAAGCGGCGCCCGATGGGCAATTGACGCTTGCCGTCGAGGGGCCCTTTGGCCGTCTGCTCGGCCCGACGGGCGAGGATAACATCGTGCTGCGCGCGGCGCGCGCGCTGGCCCGCGCCGCCGGCAGCGCGGCGGGGGCGAAGCTGACCCTGGGCAAATTCATTCCCGTAGCCGCGGGCCTGGGCGGCGGTTCCGCCGATGCGGCGGCCACCCTGAACGCGCTCGCGCGTTTGTGGGGCGTGCCGGGATCGCTGGACCTTCGCCCCATCGCGCTCGCGCTCGGCGCCGATGTGCCGGTGTGCCTCGCCGCGCGGCCGGCACACGTTACCGGCATCGGGGAAAACCTGGGCCCGGTGGCGGCGCTGCCCG
>CAXRES010000125.1:0-10480 GCA_964229575.1 Alphaproteobacteria bacterium | reverse complement strand
AGGTGTGCTCTTCCGATCTGCATCGTGTTCGCGGCGAGGCCTTTCGAGGTGGATAGCCGCCCCGGGGCGGCCGCGAAGGAATAATTGCCGCCTCGACTCCCCGCGGCGCGCCCGTTAGAGTTTCCATAATGTTGCAGGGTGATCCGGTCGTCGGCGCTGCTCCGATCCAGTCGGACCCGGCCCGGCCTTCTTCGATTTCATCCGGCCCGCGGCAATTTCCTGGCGCCGTTTTCACAATACCATCTCCACATCGCCCGATAGGCGTCTTCGACGGCGCGGCAATAGGTTCTCGGGTTGCCGACCGGTGAATCGGCCAGGCGCTGTCGCAACGTCGGCCGCAGGCCTGCCAGAGCATCCAGGTTAGCGGCCATGCGTTGGGCGATGGCGATATAGTCGCGCTTGCTGGTGGCGACCCATTCCGGCAACCCGATCGCGGTCATGATCGCGGCCGCGCCGCGGCCCGAAATGCTGGGGACCGGCAGCGTGACGACCGGCACGCCCATCCACAGTGATTCCATCGTGGTCACACCGCCGCTCATCGGCATCGGATCGAGCGCGATGTCGATCTCGGCGTAAGCCGCAAGATGGTCGAAATGCGATGTTCCGGGCAAGAACTTCAGACGTTCCGACGCGATTCCGTGTTCCGCGAAAAGTCCTTCGAGTCTTTTCTGTTCGGCTGGATCCGACAGCTGGGTATCCTTGAGGGCAAGCCTAGCATCAGAAATTTCATGGAGCATCTGTGCCCAGAGCGCGATCGAGTCCGCCGACATTTTCGAGATGCGGTTGTAGCTGCCGAAGGTGATCCGGCCGGTTGCGGCGGCGGGCAGCGGCGCGATGGGCGGCGATTCCTTCGGGGCCTCATAGCCCAGCAGGCAGGGCAAGTCGTACGGCTTTTCGGCGAAAAGATGTCGCACGTCGACGGGAATCGTGACCGGGTCGGTAAACAGGTAGTCGATCGCCGGAATGCCGGTTCCCGTTGCGTGTCCCCATGCCGTAACCTGGATCGGGGCGGGTTTGCGCGCGAACAGCAAAAGCCGGTTTCCGGCGCTATGGCCGGATAGGTCAACAAGAATGTCGATGCGATCGGCGCGGATACGCTTTGCCGCTTCGTCGTCGCTCAGGAACGTGATGGGGGTCCATTCCGTCGCGGTCTTCCGCAGGCTTTCAGTGATCTCGTCTTCGACGGTGCCCGTCGAATAGAGCACGACATCGCAAATGCCCTTGTCGTGATTGCGTAGGATGGGCCCGAAGGCGGCCTGCGCCGAGTGCCGGCGAAAATCGGCGGACACGTATCCGACGCGGAGCTTGCGATCCGGTTCACGTCTGTTTTCGTGAGGGCGGATATGCTTCGCGAGGCTGCGCGCATGCAGGTCGTTCCACTTGTGGCGCTCCGCCTGATGCACGGCGAAGTCTTTACCGGCTACGAAGTCCAAGGCAAAGATGAGGTTGCTGTGCGCACCTGACTCGATGTTCTGCCCGATCTCGATGGCGCGTTTGTAACTTTCGACAGCGTCTTCGTACCGGTTGAGCAGACAGAGTACATTTCCGCGGCAGTTGTGCGCCTCGGCATAATCGGGATTGATCCTCAAGGCGCGCTCAAAGCAGGCGAGGGCATCGCCCTGCCGCTTCAAATGAGAATAGGCGATACCGATGTTGTTGATCGCCTCGACATAGTCGGGACGCAGGGCAATCGCTTTTTCGTATGAGGGAATGGCATCCCGGTGGCGGTTGGCGTGGCTGAGCGCGGTGCCGCGGTTGTAATGCGCTTCCGCATAATCGGGCGCCAGCGCGATGGCACGGTCATAATCGGCGAGGGCTTCTTCGAGCCGACCGATGGCCGCAAGCGTGTTGCCCCTGTTGTTGAGGGCCTGGGGAAAATCGGAACGGATTGCGAGCGCCTTGCCGTAGCTCGCGAGGGCTTCCTGACGTTTGCCGAGCGTGTGAAGCACGAGGCCGAGATTGTTATGTCCCTGGTAAGCGTTGGGGTGAGCCTTGACGGCGCGCTTGATGACGGCAAGTGCCTCGGGAAAGTCCGCCTCGGCGAAACGCACCCCGAACAGGAGTTGGAGGGCGTCAAATCGCTGGGGTTGCCTCTTGAGGACGCGCTGGCAATGCTGGGCGGCTTCGCCAAGGCGGCCCTGGCGATAGCATTCGCTGGCGAGCGCGAGATGATCAATTGGGGTCTGCACGGCCAAAAAAGCCCCCTTCACGGGCTTTTTTTAATAAGTATTGGTTAATAATCGGTTGTCGTGCGCCGTCAGTCGCTGGACCTCTCGTCGGTCCGGGCTTCGACCAAGGGTAGCATGGTGGACGTGGCCAATCTGTGGCCGCCGGCCTTTCCGGCTTGGTTTTAAATCAGTCGCCGACCTGACGGACATCTTCGCCGCCGATCCAGGCGAGGACAGCGGTGATCACCTTGTCGCGAATGCCGAAAAATGAATGCTGGTTCTGTCCGGCGCAGGGATTGGGGCTTTCGGGAGGCTTACCACCGGTGACCGATATGAAGCCGACGCGCGGGCTTGCCGAGAACAAGCGCACGTAGTCCGCCGCCTCGTCGTACTTGGCGCCGCTGCATCCGTCGTCGCGGTGATGAACGAGCACCACGGGAATGGCTATCCTGCCGAGCCTTGCGTGCACAGGCGTGGCGCCGCGTCCTTTCTCCCGGCGCGTGGTGGGGCTCGACGCCATGACGAGTGCCCGGATGTCCTCACCCGGAATCGTCGCCGCCAGGTGGGCGGCGGATATCGCTCCCATGCTGTGGCCGAAGAGGATGATGGGCGCGCCGAATTCGCGTCTTATGTAACCGACGACTGCTTCAAGATCGCGGGTATAGGTCGAAGACACCCGGAAGCGATCGTAGGGAGGATCCTCCAGGCCCTCGGGCCGGTCGGAGGGCGCGTCCATCATCACCGTCGCGTAACCGCGGCGTACGAAGTCGCCGCGGAATGCCAGATAGATCGCGCCACTGCGGGTGACGATGAAGCCCTTGCCGCCGGGGAACATCACGACGACGCCTTTCGGCGGATTTTTTGTCTTGCGGATCAGCAGGCGCACGGTCACGCCCGGCCGCGTGGCGATGGTGACGATGCTGTCGCCGGCGGGGAGTTCGCCTTTCAGGGGCGCGGGGTGCGTTTCGTCGGCCGCCTTGGCTCCAGCGCCCGCAACCAGGCTTCCGGCAAGCTGGCAAAGGACGATCAGGACGGCAGTACCGACACGGACCATGATTGAACCGCCAAAAGCTGTCTTTCGGGCCAGCCTAGTGGTGCAGCTCCGGACGGGCAAGGAGGCCGGAAAAGGCCTGCAAATGTGAGGCGGTAGCGCATAAGTCGGGGCAGCCTGCCTTGACGTCAGGCCCGCAAGGTTTAGGATATCCGGAACCGCTTGGTTTTACCGACGCCCCTAGGGCTTTGCGTGGCCTGTCGGGCCCGTCAGTGACGCAGTGGGCGGCGCGCGGCAATGCCTGGTCGCCCGGAGGGGCCAAGGTGGCCGTTCGCGAAACAAGACAAAATGCGAGGAGATGGTCCCATGGATGATGCACGCATTTACGAAAGAAAGCCGAACGTAGCGACGGACAAGGAAGTGCTGTTCTCGCTGCGCAATACACCGTTGCTCCAGCAGGGAACAACCTACGATCCGCTGGCGACGGCGGAAAACCTGTGGGTGAACCTCAAGGTCTACGCGAGCGGCGGGGAGAACGCGCTGCATTCCCACGGCGGGGAAGACCATGCCTTCATCATCCTGCAGGGCAAGGCGACCTTCACCTTCGGCGACGGCCGCACGCAGGTTGTCGGCAAACACGAAGGCGTCATGCTGCCGAAGAACGCCAAGTACAAGTTCGAGGCGGACGAGGCGGAAAATCTCGTGATGCTGCGCGTCGGCGGCGGCGTGCGCACCGAAATCGGCCTCGATAAACTGACCTCCTTCGGCACGCCGAAGGACGTGGTCGCCAAGACCTCCTTCGCCGACGGCCAGGTCAAGGTCGGCAACGACCCGAAGAACGGCGAATCGTCCAAGAAGCGCGTTTACGCGCCGGGCAAGTTCTTCGCCGCCGAGTAGGCCCGTTCATCGAGTTTCGACCGTGCCGCGCCGGCGGCCGGCAGCACTGTGATTCGCAGAGGAGTGAAATATGTCCGTATTGCCCGTAGATGCGTCCAAGTTCGCCGGCATGTCGGCGGAACAGGCCGCGACCTTCCCGCGCCGTACCCTGGTCGGCGAGAACCTGAACGAAGCCCAGCTCGCGAACATGCCGCGGATGATCTCCACCGACTCCCACGTGATGGAGCCCGACGAGCTGTGGCAGCAACTGCCGAAGCGCCTGCGCGACGACCTCCCGCACGTGCCGTTCCGCAATTCGCCGCCGGGCGCGCTCAAGGCGGATTTGCGCCTGCGCGATCAGGTCAATGACGGCCTTGCCGCGGAAATCCTGTTCCCGAACTACGGCATGGCGCTCTACGCGGTCGATAACCACGAACTGCAGGAAGAGAGCTTCAAGCTCTATAACGACTGGCTCCACGACTGGTGCAGCCCCGATCACAGGCGCCTGGTCGGCGTGCCGCTGATTTCGGTCTACGACCAGAAGGGCGCGGTCAAGGAACTGCATCGCTCGATCGACAAGGGCATGCGCGGCGCGCTGATCTGGCAGGTGCCGGACCCCCAGCTCCCCTTCAGCAACACCGAACACTACGATCCGATCTTCGCCGCCATTGCCGAAGCGGACGAGCCGGTCATCTGCCACATCCTGACCGGTCATGGCTACATGAAGAACGGCCATACGCGCGGCGTCGAGGGCATGAAGGAATCGACCAACACCAAGACGAACGATTCGGCCAATACGCTGTTCGACTTCATCTTCTACGGCTATTTCGAGCGCCACCCGAAGCTCAAGCTGCTGCTTGCCGAAAGCGAAGTCGGCTGGATTCCGTTCCTGCTCCAGCAGTGGGACTACTATTTCGACCGTCACCGCGGTTCCTATCCGGTGCCGATCACCCGCAAGCCGAGCGAGATTTTCGCCGAGCACGTCTATTGCACGTTCCTCGAAGACTACGTCGGCACGCGGTTCCTGCCGTGGTGGGGCAAGAAGAACTGCATGTGGTCGAACGACTACCCGCACTTCAACATGACCTTCCCGCATTCGCGCCAGGTCATGGCGTACCACCTCAAGGGCCTCACGGATGAAGATGTCCGCCGCTACACCTGGGACAATGCGATGGATCTGTTCAAGCTGGACCTGACGGAAAAAGACCGCCTGAACTAGCGCCCCGTCGCAAAGCGACGGACGAATCGAACCCCCGCTGCACGGCAGCGGGGGTTTTCGCTTGGCCCGGGGCATCAGGCTTCGGGAGCCGAAAGCCCGTGCCGGGCACCGGGCCCGGGCGCCTGAAATGGCGCCAAGGCGTTGAAATACCGGTCTGAAGATGAATGGCTGGGGGACTAGGATTCGAACCTAGATAACAGGAGTCAGAGTCCTGGGTCTTACCGTTAGACGATCCCCCAGCAGGGCCGGCGCGGGGGCCGGAGGGCCGGTCGCCGACTGCCGAGGCGCGCCTTTTAACATACCGCTGGCTGGCTAAACAAGGCGCAACAAAATGCCCGGTTTCCCTCCCCTTCGGCGCTTTACCTCTTCGCGGAAGCGCCCTCTTTCAGTAACATTTTGGCCATGACGGGCGGACAGACCAAATTGCGCCGTGGCCCCGGCCACCGGGTGGGCGGCAGCCGCCGCCCCGCGACCTACGGCGCCGCCGGGGGCGGCCGCGCGGCCTATGCCGCGCTCGATCTCGGCACCACTAACTGCCGTTTGCGGGGGGCCACGCCCGGCGCCGGCGGCTTTCGCGGTCTCGACGCGTGGTCGCGCATCGGCCGGCTCGGCGAGGGGCACGAGCGCCAGGGGCGGCTGAGCGATGCCGCGATGGAGCGCACCATCGCGGCGCTGCGCATCTGCGCCGCCAAGATGTCGCGCAAGAACGTGGTGCGCGCGCGCAACGTCGCTACCGAGGCCTGCCGGCGCGCGGTCAATTGCCAGCAGTTCCTCGACCGGGTGCGCGAAGAGACCAGCCTGGAATTCGAGATCATCACGCCCGAGGAAGAGGCCAACCTGGCGCTCGCCGGCTGTTCGCCGCTGCTGGTCAACGGCTATCGCTACGGCCTCGTCTTCGACATCGGCGGCGGTTCGACCGAAATCATGTGGGTGGAGCGCCTGGCCGAGGACGGCCCCGGCGACGGCCGCGGTGGTCCGCCGCGCCGGCTCAGGCTGATCGACAGCCTGTCGATTCCGCTGGGCGTCGTGTCGCTGGCCGAACATCACGGCGGCGACAGGGTCAGCGAGGCGGATTACGAGGCGATGATCGCCCGCCTTGCTCCGGCGGTGGACGGGTTCGAGGCGCGCAACCACATCCGCGACCGCATTGCGCGCGGCGAAGTACAGATGCTCGGCACATCGGGAACCGTGACGACGCTGGCCGGGATTCATCTCGGATTGCCCGCTTATGATCGCAGCGTGGTCGACGGCAGCTTCCTCGATTTCGACGAGATTGGCCGCGTGACGCGCGGCCTTCTCGCGCTCGACTACGCAGGACGGGCGAGCGAGCCCTGCATCGGGGAAGCGCGCGCCGACCTCGTCGTCGCCGGCTGCGCCATCCTTGAGGCCATCTGTCGCACCTGGCCGGTCGGGCGGCTGCGCGTCGCCGACCGCGGCGTGCGCGAGGGCATCCTGTTCAATCTCATGGGAATCGGCGGGTCTCTCGCCGGTGTGCTCTAGGCGATGGCGCGCGGAAAGGCCGGCGGCAAGAGTGGCGCGCCCGACGCCCGTTCGGTGCGCGGCGGGGCGGGCGTTGTCCGTTTGCGTACCGGCAAGGGACGATCGACCTCGTCGGCCAACTGGCTGCGCCGCCAGTTGCGCGACCCCTATGTTGCCGCCGCCCAGCGCGAAGGGCTGCGTTCGCGCGCCGCCTACAAGCTGATCGAGCTCGACGACCGCTTCCATTTTCTCAAACGCGGCGACCGCGTGGTCGATCTCGGCGCGGCGCCCGGCGGCTGGTCGCTGGTCGCGGCGGCGCGCGTGGGCAGCGCCGAAGGCTGCGTGGGCGCGGGACGGGTCATCGCCATCGACCTGCAGGAGATGGAGCCGATTCCCGGCGTGGAAATCCTGCATCTCGATTTCCTCGACGCCGCCGCGCCGCAGCGGTTGCGCGACGCCCTCGGCGGGCCGGCCGACATCGTGCTGTCCGACATGGCCGCACCCGCCACCGGCCATACACAGACCGATCACCTGCGGATCATGGGGTTGCTGGAAGCGGCCTACGACTTCGCCCGCGGGGTTCTGGCGCCGGGCGGCGTGTTCGTCGGCAAGGTGCTGCGCGGGGGTACCGAGCGGCAACTGCTTGACGCGCTCAAGCGCGACTTCACCGAGGTGAAGCACGTCAAACCGCCGGCGAGCCGCAAGGACTCGGCGGAAATCTACGTCGTTGCCCTGGGATTTCGCGGAAGCGGCGCTACGGCTTGACCCACTGACCGAGGTGGCCGATCAGCTCGGCGCCGTCCATGTGGGTGAGATCCTTGTCGAGTTCGCCCGTCAGCAGGGCGCGGGCATGGGCGCCGAGCGCCTGGCGCAGGTCGCCCAGCACCTTGGGCGGCGCCACGACGACCAGCTTGTCGAACGACTTGGCCGAAGCGGCCTTTTCCACGACGGCGGCCATTTCGGCGGCGAACCTGGTCTTTTCGAAATTGTGCCAGTCGGCGCGCGGGGCCAGAGAATGGCGCGCGCCGGTGCCCATCGAATCGAAGCTGCGTCCGGGCCGGTCGCTGCCGAGATCACGGGTATGGCCGTGGGTCTCGGGGTGCTCGGCGGAACTGACGACCGCGAGGCCCGATCCCGGACCTTCGTGAAGATAGATGCGCCCGCGAGCGCCGTCGCAGACGAGAATCCAAGTGGTAGGGTGTCGCTTTGTCATACCAATCAAATAGTCTCTGAAACGCCCGCCGTCCAGTGGTTCGGAGTTAAAAATCCCGCCGATGCGGCTGGCTCGGCCGGGCGGATACCAGCCCTTGGGGGTATCGCACGGGTCCGCCTCCAATCTTCTTGGCAAGGACACTTTGATGTGTATGATAGCGCGCCAACCCCAGACCTGAGGTGGGCATGAATATCCGGGAAGCTCTGACCTTCGATGACGTGTTGCTGGAACCGGCCGCGTCGAAAGTCCTGCCTGCCCAGGTCGACACCCGGACCCGCCTGACCAAGACCATAGAACTCGGCATTCCGCTCCTGTCGTCGGCCATGGACACCGTGACCGAGAGCAAGATGGCCATCGCCATGGCGCAGGCCGGCGGCCTCGGCGTCATTCACAAGAACCTCGACATCGCCGCCCAGGCCGACGAGGTGCGCGCGGTCAAGAAGTTCGAATCGGGCATGGTCGTCAACCCGGTGACCATCGGTCCGAAGGGGACGCTCGCCGATGCGCTCGCGCTGATGGCGCAATACCGCATCTCCGGCATTCCGGTCGTCGAAGGGGCCAACGGCGACGCGCGCAAGCCGGGCAAGCTGGTCGGCATCCTGACCAATCGCGATGTGCGATTCGCGCGCGATCCCGCGCAGCCGGTCGCCGACCTGATGACGAAGGAAAACCTCGTCACCGTGCGCGAAGGCGTGGACATGGAGAAGGCCAAGGGGCTCCTGCACGCGCACCGCATCGAAAAGCTGCTGGTCGTCGATGCGCAGTATCGCTGTATCGGCCTGATCACGGTCAAGGATATCGAAAAGGCGCAGTTGCATCCGCGCGCCTGCAAGGATGAAAAGGGCCGGCTGCGCGTCGCCGCGGCGACCGGCGTCGGCAAGCCGGGCCTCGCGCGCGCCGAAGCGCTGCTCGATGCAGAGGTCGACATCGTCGTCGTCGACACGGCGCATGGCCACTCCGAAGGCGTCATCGAGGCCGTGCGCCAGGTCAAGCGGCTGAGCAACAAGGCCCAGGTCATCGCCGGCAACATCGCCACGGCTGCGGCGGCCAAGGCGCTGATCGAGGCGGGCGCCGACGCGGTCAAGGTCGGCATCGGTCCCGGCTCGATCTGCACGACCCGCATCGTCGCCGGCGTCGGGGTGCCGCAGTTGACGGCGATCCTCGATGTCGCGGAAGCGTGCCGCAAGTCCGGCACGCCGGTCATAGCCGACGGCGGCATCAAGTATTCGGGCGACCTGGCCAAGGCCATCGCCGCCGGCGCCGATTGCGCCATGGTCGGCTCGCTGCTCGCCGGCACCGATGAAAGCCCGGGCGAGGTCTATCTGGCCCAGGGCCGTTCCTACAACTCCTAGCGCGGCATGGGCTCGGTGGGCGCCATGGCGCGCGGCTCGGCCGACCGCTCCTTCCAGGAAGAGGTCCAGGACAGCCTCAAGCGGGTGCCCGAAGGCGGGGCGGGGCGCGTTCCCTACAAGGGGCCCGCGGGCACGGTCATCCACCAGCTGATCGGCGGGCTGGCCTCGGCCATGGGCTATACCGGCAACGCCGACATCAAGGCGATGCAGAGCGGTTGTTCCTTCGTCAAGATCACCGGCGCGGGCTTGCGCGAAAGCCACGTGCACGACATCGACATCACGCGCGAATCGCCCAATTACCGGATCGACAGGTAGGCCACCGCATGGCCGAAACGCAGCAAGCCGTTCTCATCCTCGATTTCGGCTCCCAGGTCACACAACTCATCGCAAGGCGCGTGCGCGAAGCGGGCGTCTATTGCGAGATCGCGCCCTTCAACAAGGGGGCCGAAGCGATCGCGCGCATGGATCCGGCGGCCATCATTCTTTCGGGCGGTCCCGCCTCCGTCATGGGCAGCGCCGCGCCGGCCGCGCCGCAAGAGGTGTTCAGCCGGGGCGTGCCGGTGCTCGGCATCTGCTATGGCGAACAGACCATGGTCGCCCAGCTCGGCGGGCGGGTGGAGAATGCCGCCAATCGGGAATTCGGCCGCGCCTTCGTCGAAGTGATCGAGCCTGCCGCGCTGTTCGAGGGCGTCTGGAGCGTCGGCGAACGTCATCAGGTATGGATGAGCCACGGCGACCGCGTCATCGACCTGCCCAGGGGCTTCCGTGTGGTGGCGCGGACGCCCGACGCGCCCTTTGCCGCCATCGCCGACGAGGACAGGCGTTTTTACGCGGTGCAGTTTCACCCGGAAGTCGTTCATACGCCCGACGGCGCCAGGCTGATCGCGAATTTCCTGCGCCGCGTCGCGGGGCTCAAGGGCGACTGGACGATGAGCGCGTTTCGCGCCCGCGCCGTCGAGGCGATCCGCCGACAGGTCGGCAAGGGACGGGTGATCTGCGGCCTTTCGGGCGGCGTCGATTCCTCGGTCGCGGCCGTCCTCATTCACGAGGCGATCGGCGAGCAGCTCGTCTGCGTTTTCGTCGATACCGGCCTGTTGCGCCTGAACGAAGCCGACGAGGTCGTCAGGCTGTTCGGCGGGCACTACAACATTCCGCTCGTGCACAAGGACGCGGGCGAGCTGT
>CAXRES010000124.1:0-9090 GCA_964229575.1 Alphaproteobacteria bacterium | reverse complement strand
CGGGCTGAACGGCGCGGGCAAGACCAACCTGATGGAAGCGGTGTCCTATCTCGGCCCGGGCCGTGGCCTGCGCGGCGCGCGCCTCATCGATGTCGATCGCAAGGATGCGGCCGCCGGTGAAGACCCCTCCCGTCCCTGGGCGGTGGCGGCGACGCTTGCCGATCCGCTCGGCGGGCTTTCCGTCGGTACCGGCCGCGACGAGGCGAGCGCGACGGCGCGCCGCATCGTGCGCATCGACGGCAAGCCCGCGTCGGGGCCCGCGGCGCTCGCCGAACGCGTCGCCGTGCTGTGGCTCACCCCGGCCCAGGATCGCCTGTTTCACGACCGCCCCAACGCGCGCCGGCGCTATCTCGACAAGCTGGTGGCGGCGCTCGCGCCCGAACATGCCGGCCTGCTCAACGACTACGAAAAGGCCCTGCGCGAGCGCGCCCGCCTGCTCAAGGCCGAAGCTGCGGGCGAAGGCCGGGCCGATCCCGCCTGGCTTTCGGCGCTGGAGCGCACGATGGCCGAAGCGGGCATCGCCATCGCCGCCGGCCGCCGCCCGGCGGCCGCCGATCTCACCCGCGCCGCGGCCGAAGGCATCGGGCCGTTTCCGGCCGCGCGCGTTCATGCCGCGGGCGATGCCGAAGCGTGGCTCGACGAAGGCCCGGCGCTCGCCGCCGAAGACCGGCTCGCGGCCGAACTTGCGGGCGCCCGCCGGCGCGATGGGGAACTGGGCGGCGCCTCGGTAGGCCCGCACCGGTCCGACATGGTGGTCGAACATTGCGCGCGCGCATTGCCGGCGGCCGAACTGTCGACCGGCGAACAGAAGACGCTGCTCGTCTCCGTGCTGTTCGCCGCCGCGCGTCTTCATGCCGCGCGCCGCGGCTTCGCCCCCATCCTTCTGCTCGACGAAGTGGCGGCGCATCTCGATGCCGCCCATCGCGCCGCCCTTTATGCCGAGATCGAGGCGCTCGCCGCCCAGGCCTGGATGACCGGCACCGACCCCGCGTTGTTTGCGCCGCTCGGCGCGGCCGCGCAATTTTTCACCGTCGCCGCGGGCCGCGTGCGCGGCGACGACTGACCCCGTAAACGAACCGCAGGCGAGAGCACAAGAGATGAGCGAAGCCCCGAGTCAGACCCCGGCCAAGAAAAGCAAGTCGGAAGCCGCCGAAGAATACGGCGCCGGCGCGATCAAGGTGCTGCGCGGCCTCGAAGCCGTCCGCAAGCGCCCGGGCATGTACATCGGCGACACCGACGACGGCACCGGGCTGCACCACATGGTCTACGAAGTGGTGGACAACGCCATCGACGAGGCGATGGCCGGCTACTGCGACCGCATCGACGTGGTGCTGAACGTGGACGGTTCGGTGACGGTGACCGACAACGGCCGCGGCATCCCGGTGCAGATTCACGCCGAGGAAGGCGTGTCGGCCGCCGAAGTGATCATGACCCAGCTGCACGCGGGCGGCAAATTCGACCAGAACACCTACAAGGTGTCGGGCGGCTTGCACGGCGTCGGCGTATCGGTGGTCAATGCGCTGTCGGCGACGCTCGACCTGCGCATATGGCGCGAGGGCAAGGAACATTTCATGCGCTTCCATAACGGCGATCCGGCCGCGCCGCTCGCCGTGGTGGGCGATGCGCCGAAGCTCGACGACGGCACCTTCCGCACCGGCACGGAAGTGACGTTCCATCCGTCGACCGAGATTTTCACGCAGACGAAATTCGACCACGACACCCTTCGCAACCGGTTGAGAGAACTGGCTTTTCTCAATTCCGGCATCCGCATCATGCTGACCGATGCGCGCGAGGTGGAACCGCTTGCCCAGGAAATGCACTACGACGGCGGCCTCATCGCTTTCGTCGAATACATCGACCGTTCCAAGACCGCGCTGCATTCCCCGCCCATCTACATCCGCGAGGAACGCGACGGCATCACCGTGGAGGTCGCCATGCAGTGGACCGACGCCTACCACGAGAACATGCTGTGCTTCACCAACAACATCCCGCAGCGCGACGGCGGCACGCATCTCGCCGGTTTCCGTGCGGCGCTCACGCGCACCATCAACAGCTATTCGGCCGAGACAAGCAGCGCCCGCAAGGACAAGCTGCAACTGACCGGCGATGACGCGCGCGAAGGGCTGACCTGTGTCCTCTCGGTCAAGGTACCCGATCCCAAGTTCTCGTCCCAGACCAAGGAAAAGCTGGTGTCCTCCGAAGTGCGCCCGGTGGTCGAAAGCGTCGTCGCCGACCGTCTCGGCCAGTGGTTCGAGGAACACCCGGCCGACGGCAAGCGCATCATCGGCAAGGCGCTCGAAGCCGCCGCCGCCCGCGAGGCCGCCCGCAAGGCGCGCGAACTGACGCGGCGCAAGGGGGCGCTCGACGTGTCCTCCCTGCCCGGCAAGCTCGCCGATTGCCAGGAACGCGATCCGGCGCGGGCCGAAATCTTCATCGTCGAAGGCGATTCGGCCGGCGGTTCCGCCAAGCAGGGCCGCAACCGCGCCAACCAGGCGATCCTGCCGCTGCGCGGCAAGATCCTCACTGTCGAACGCGCGCGTTTCGACAAGATGCTGGGCTCGGCGGAAATCGGCACGCTGATCACCGCGCTGGGCGCCGGCATCGGCGCCGGCGACTTCGACATCGGCAAGCTGCGCTACCACAAGATCATCATCATGACCGACGCCGATGTCGACGGCGCCCATATCCGCACGCTGCTGCTGACCTTCTTCTACCGTCACATGCGGGCGATGATCGACAACGGGCACCTTTACATCGCCCAGCCGCCGCTTTACCGCTCCAAGCGCGGCAATTCCGAGGTCTATCTCAAGGACGACCGCGAGCTGGAGGATTACCTGATCTCCGCCGGCCTCGAAGACGCCGTGCTCACGCTCTACGACGGCATGCAACTGGCCGGCGCCGATCTCCGCGCCGTGATCGAGGATGCCCGCACGGCTCGCGCCCTGTTGGCTCCGCTCGTGCGCCGGTCTGGTTCGCTGGCGCTGGTCGAGCAGGCCGCCATCCTCGGCGTGCTCAACCACGAAGTCCTGAACGACGCCAAGAATGCCGAAGCCGTCGCCAACTATCTCGCCAAGCGCCTGGATGCGCTGGTCGACAAGATCGACCAGGGCTGGCAGGGCCGCTTCGAGGACGGCACCATGGTTTTCGAGCGCACGCTGCGCGGCGTGCCGGAACGCCGGCGCATAGATGCCAAGCTCCTGTCGATGGTGGAGACGGGCCGGCTCGACCAGATGGCGGGCAAGCTGCAGAAGGTCTACGAACGCCATTCGACGCTGACGCGCAAGGACGTCACCATCGCCATTGCCGGCCCCTCGGGCCTCGTTGAATCGATCATGGACCTCGGGCGCAAGGGCATGGCGATCCAGCGCTACAAGGGCCTTGGCGAAATGAACCCGGAACAGCTCTGGGAAACGACGCTCGATCCGGAAGCGCGCACGCTCCTTCAGGTCAAGGTCAGCCATGCCGAGGCCCAGGAAGACATCTTCGCCACGCTGATGGGCGACGTCGTCGAGCCGCGGCGGGAGTTCATCCAGACCCACGCGCTCGAGGTCGCCAACCTCGACGTCTGAGAAAGGACGCGAGATGACCGCACCCCGCGGGACGTCCGGGCCGCCCTGCCGCGCAATCGGCTTCACGCCGGTGCGCGGCCGCGGCATTGCCTTCGGCCACGGCATTGCCTTCGGCCGCGGCGTGCGCGGGGCCTTCGGTCTCGCCCGCCGCGCTCGCGCCGCAATTGGCGGCTAGACCGCGCCCATGACCGGCAAGCGAACGACGGCCCGCGACCCGGGGCAAGACCCGAGGGGCGGCGAAAAACCGGCGCGCAAGGCGAAGGCCAGGCGGCGCTCGTGGTTCGTGCGGCTGCTCAGGTGGACTTTCGTTGCGGCGATCTGGGGCGCGCTCGCGCTTGCCGCGATGCTCGGCTGGTATGCCTACGACCTGCCGGAGATCGACCGCATCCCGGCGCTCGAACGGCGTCCTTCGGTGACGCTGCTCGCCGCCGACGGCACGCCGTTTGCCCGCTTCGGCGAGGCCGCCGCGCGCCCCGTAACCGTGGCCGAGCTTCCTTCCTATGTGCCGCGCGCCGTGATCGCGACCGAAGACGCGCGCTTCTATCGCCACTTCGGGATCGATCTGATCGGCCTCGCGCGCGCGGCGGCGGTCAACCTGACATCGCTGCGCATCCGTCAGGGCGGTTCGACCATCACCCAGCAGCTTGCCAAGAACCTGTTCTTCGGTCCCGAACGCACGATCAAGCGCAAGGCGCAGGAGGTCATCCTGGCGCTGTGGCTGGAGCGCAGGCTCTCGAAGGACCAGATCCTCGCGCTCTACCTCAATCGCGTCTATTTCGGCGCGGGCAACTTCGGTATCGAAGCGGCGGCGCAGAGCTACTTCGGCAAGCCGGCGGCCCGGTTGACGCTCAACGAGGCGGCGATGCTGGCGGGGCTTCTGAAAGCGCCGTCGCGCTATTCGCCGGTCGGCAACCGCGACCGCGCCGCGGCGCGCGCCGCCGTCGTGCTCGACCGCATGGCGGCTGCGGGCTTCATCACCAGGGCGCAGGCCAACGTGATCAAGCACAACCCTGCCCGTCTCGGCCGCCAGCAGGCGCGCATCGCGCGCTACTTCGCCGACTGGGCGCTGGAAGCGGCGCGCGGCTACGCCGGCGCCGCAACCGGCGATCTTGTCGTACGCACGACGCTCGACGCCCGCCTGCAGCGCGCGGCGGAAGCCGAAGCCGACGCCGTCCTGGCCGGACCGGCGCGCGCCCAGGGGGCCGGCCCGCTCGCCCTGATCGTCATGTCGCCCGACGGCGCCGTGCGCGCCATGATCGGCGGCGCCGATTACGGCCGCAGCCAGTTCAACCGCGCCACCCAGGCGCTGCGCCAGCCGGGCTCCGCCTTCAAGCCGATCGTCTATCTCGCCGGGCTCGACGCCGGTCTGAAGCCCGGCACGGTGATGCAGGATGCGCCGGTGCGTATCGGCAATTTCTCGCCGTCCAACTACGACAACCGCTATCACGGGGCGGTCAGCCTGACCGATGCGCTGGCGCTTTCGCTCAACACCGTCGCGGTGCGCGTGCTGGAAAAGGCTGGCGTCGACCGCGTCCGCCAGTGGGCGGCGAAGCTCGGCATCACGGCAAGCCTCAGGCGGGAGGCGGGCCTGGCGCTCGGGTCCTCGGAAGTGACGCTGATCGAACTCGTGTCGGCCTATGCCGTGTTCGCCAACGGGGGCGACGGCGTCTTCCCGCACGGGGTGACGGAAATCCGCGACGGCGAGGGCCGCATCCTCTACCGCCGCCGTGGCGACGGGCCGGGCAATGTCGTGCCTGGGCGTCACGTCGACGATCTCACGGCGATGATGCAAGCGGCCATTCAGCGCGGCACGGGGCGCGCCGCCGCCATCGGCCGGCCGGCGGCGGGCAAGACCGGCACCACCCAGGACTACCGCGACGCCTGGTTCGTCGGCTACACCGCCGATCACGTCGCCGGCGTGTGGATGGGCAATGACGACGGCAGCCCGATGAAGCGCGTCAGCGGCGGGGGCCTGCCCGCGCAACTGTGGCGCCGCGCCATGCTCGCCGCCGAAGCGGGCCAGGCGCCCAAGCCGCTCGCCGGCGGCAGGGGCGGCGATTTCTGGTCGAACTTTCTGGGCGGATTCAACTTTTCGCGCCCGCAGGTGGCGAGCGACGGCGCGGACCGCAAGTCCAATCCGCTGCGCGCGCGCGACTGAACGTCAGGCGCGCCCCAGCCGGCGCTCGGCGCGGGCGGCGAAGCGGGCCGAAAGGTGGGCGAGACATCCGCCGGCGAAGATGCCGGCGGCCATCGGCACCTCGGTGCCGTCGGCGGCCACGCCGATCAGCGCGATCATCAATGCGCCGGTCAACTGCTGGATGAAGCCGAACAGCGCCGACGCGGCGCCCGCCTTTTCCGCAAACGGCGCAAGCGCGCCCGCTAGCGAATTGGGCATGATCAGCCCGGTGCCCATCAGGAACACGAACTGCGGCCCGACGATCGTCCACCAGCCGCGAAACCCGAGGAGAGCGAGAACCAGCATGGCGCCGCCGCCGATCGCGGCGATGATGCCGCCCGCGGCGACGAGGCGGCGATAGCCGACGCGGAGCGTGAGCCTGGCCGAGGCGAGCGAGCCGATGAAGTAGCCGACGACGACGACGGTGAAGAACATGCCGTAAGCCTCCGGCCCGTAACCGAGCAGGTCGATGAAGACGAAGGACGAGGCCGAGTGGAAGGCGAACATGCCGGCGAAGTTGAAGGCGAAGGCGAGGCAGTAGCCCATGAACACCGGATTTGCCGATATCTCTCGATAGTTGTGTATCAGCCGCATGGGCGCGAGCGCGCGGGGGTCGGGCCGGGCGAGCGATTCGCCGAGCCCCCGCCACACGGTCAGCGCGACGCCCGCGCCGATGCCGGTCAGTAAAATGAAGATCGAGCGCCAGCCGAGGTGCGCTTCCATGAAGCCGCCGACCAGCGGCGCCAGGCCCGGCACGATGGTGAACACGGCGGCCATGACAGACAGCATCCGCGCCGCCTTTTCCGGGCTGAACAGGTCGCGCACGATGGCGCGCGCCAGGACCTGGGTGGAGGCGACCGCGACCCCCTGCACGAAGCGCGCGCCGATCAGGGTGGCGATATCGGGTGCCGCGGCGCAGACGGCGGAAGCCAGGGTATAGGCCGCAAGCCCGCCGAGCAGCACCGGCCGCCTGCCGAACCGGTCGGAGACCGAGCCGTAAAGCAGCTGGCCGAAGGCGAAGCCGAAGAAGAAGGCCGAGAGCGTCAGCAGGATGCCCGCCACCGGCACGCCGAATTCGCGCGCCATCGCCGGGAAGGACGGCAGGTAGGTGTTGTTGCTGAGCGCGCCGAAGGCCACCAGCACGGTGAGCAGCAGCGTCAGCGCCAGAGAATCGGCGGCGAAGCGACGGGGCGATGGGGTCTTTTCGGGTGATCCGCCGCCGCAAGCGGCGGGGCCGGGATCAGCCATAACGCAGCAGGCGGGCGCCTTCGCTGTCCAGCCAGTCGCGGGCGAAATCGGAATGGGGCGTCAGACGTTCGACGAGGGCATGAAAGCGCGGGCTGTGGTCGAGCGCCAGAAGGTGCGCCACTTCGTGGGCGACGACGTAATCGAGCACCTCGACCGGGGCCATGATCAGGCGCCAGGAAAAGCACAGCCTGCCGTCGGAAGAGCAGCTTCCCCAACGCGCCCGCGGGTCGGTCAGGCGGAAGGAGGGCGGATCGCGGTTGATCATCGCGGCTTTCACCGCGACGCGCACGGCAAGCGCCCGGCGCGCCTCTTCCATCAGCCAGTCGCGCACCGCGATCGGCACCGCCGCCGGGCTGCCCGGAACGTGCAGGACGTCGCCCGACAGGATGGGGTCGGGTCCGGCCAGCGGGAAGTGGGAGATCAGCATGTCGCGCCCGTGGAAGGGCACGGTGTGACCGTCGGCAAACGGCGTGTGCGGGGCCAGAAGGTCGAGCTGGCGCACGATCCAGTCCGCCTTGGAGCGGCCGAAGGCCATGCCTTCGGCAATCGATACCCAGTAGGGCAGGGTGAGGACGGCGCAGGCCTCGCGCGCATCTATGCGCAGCGTCATGTGCCGGGCCTGGCGGTTGCGCTGGATGCGTACCGGGATATCGCGCCCGAGATGATTGATCAGGCGCTGGTTGCCGGGCGCCCTGCGGGCGATGCCGCGCGGTCCCTTGCGGCGCGCGCCGGCACCGCGCCGTCCCTTGCGGGCGGAGCGGTCCTGATCGAGCGCGGCGCGGGTCGGCATGATGGTTTGGTTAATCCGGGAAACAGGGTTCGCGGGGTGCCGAGGATCACTTCGGCCACTTGACGATATGATCCTCGATATCGTCCTCGTCAACGGCTGATTCGCTGACCGCGCGGCCCCTCACGGAAATGCCTGCCTCGTGAACGGTTTGCCGGCTGCCCGAGACCAGCGGGTGCCACCATTCCAGCTCCTTGCCCTCGGCCACCAGCCTGTAGGCGCAGGTCCCGGGCAGCCAATTGAAGCGCCGCACCCTGAACGGGCGCAGCACGATGCCGTCGGGCACTTCCTTCTTGCGATTCTCGTAGACGTTGCAGCGGCAGGTTTGCGTGTCCAGTCCGCGGCAGGCGACGTCGGTATAGTCGACCTTGCCGGTGCGCCCGTCCTCGAGCTTGAGCAGGCAGCATTTGCCGCAGCCGTCGCACAGCGATTCCCATTCCGCCTGCGACATCTCGGCGAGCGTCCTGGTCTTCCAGAACGGCAATTCGGTCTTGTCGGCGTCCGTCTTGCGGCCGCGCTCTTTCGCTGCCTTCCTGCGGACGCGTTTCATCGCGCACCGTCGGCGGCGCGCGCCAGATCTTCGAACCAGGCGAGTTCCTCGCGCAGGCGCACCCCCCGCCCTACGACGATCCGCGCCGGCGTGCGCGGACGCGTCCGCGCCACGTCGGCGGCGGCGCGTGCGAGCGTCGTCACCAGGACGCTCTGGTCGGGCGTGGTGGCGCGCGAAATGACGGCGAGCGGCTCATCGCCGGACCTCCCGGCCGCCATCATGGTTTCGGCGATGCGGCCGATATGGCCGAGCCCCATGTAGAAAACGATCGCGGGCGATCCCTTGGCGAGGGAATCCCAGTCGAGGTCCCCCGGCATGTCGCCTGCCGCGGTGTGGCCGGTGACGAAGGTGATGGCGGCGTTGGCGCCGCGATGGGTGGCCGGGATGCCGGCATAGGCGAGCCCGCCGATGCCGGCGGTGACGCCCGGCACGATACGAAAGGGAACATGCGCGCGCGCGAGCGCCAGCGCCTCCTCGCCGCCCCGGCCGAACAGGCAGGGGTCGCCGCCCTTGAGCCGGGCCACGCGCAGGTCGCGGCGCGCCAGCGCCACGAGGTTGGCGGAAATATCGGCCTGCGACGGCGATGGCCTGCCGCCGCGCTTGCCGGCAAAAACCATCTGCGCGCCGGGCCGCGCCAGCGCGAGGATACGGTCATCGACCAGCGCGTCGTAGACGACGACATCGGCCTGCGCCAACGCGTGCAGGGCGAGCAGAGTCAACAGCCCGGGATCGCCCGGTCCGGCGCCGACCCGCCCGACGC
>CAXRES010000123.1:0-8949 GCA_964229575.1 Alphaproteobacteria bacterium | reverse complement strand
GCGCGCGGGCGTCCAGTCGTCGAGCTCGGCGAGCTGCATCAGCACCGGCACGCTTGTGCGGAAATCGGTGCCGCTCAGGTACGCGCAGCCGGGATAGAAGGCGACTGCGGTGACGAAGCCCGCGTCCTTCCAGCCGACCTTCTCGGTCATCTCCCGGGAGACCGTCGCGAGCGCGGTCGTGCCGCCGTGCGACCAGCCCATCATGCCGATGCGATCGGCGCTGACGAAAGGCTGGCGCCGGAGCCATCCGAGCGCTGCATAGGCATCATAGGGCCGGTCGTCCTCGCCGGTGATCGGCCGGTTGAGCATGTTGCAGATCGAGCGGTAGCCGCGCGGATTGAAGCTGTCGACCAGCAGCACGACATAGCCAGCGCCGACGAGACGCTTCATCCAGGAAGCCTCGCGCGAGGCGATGGTGCCCCGCGACGTCACCGGGCTGTCGCAGGTATGGAACAGCGCGATGGCCGGGAAGGGGCCGGCGCCTTCGGGCTTTTCCAGCCAGGCCTTCAGCGTCGTGCCGTCGCGGTGCAGGCTGGCGAAGCTCACGCTTTCGGGTGCGGCACGAACCTCGGCCGCGCCGAAAAGCGCCAGCGCCAGCGCGCTCGCCGTACCGATGAGGTGTCTTGCCAGGCTGCCGGACATGGGTGGTTTTTGCCGCGAAGCTGATCGCATATTTGTTGAGCGTTTTGAATCGAAGGGCAATCAGGAATTAACAGGGGGCGGGGCGCCGGTTATATTACACCGGATTTTCCGGCCCGGAGCGCTTCCGGGCCCCGCCAGCCCCGATCAGAGGACAAGATGAAGCTCAAGGACGAAAAGCTGTTCCGCCAGCAGTGCTACGTGGACGGCAAGTGGATCGACGCCGACGACAAGGCCACCTTCAGGGTCAACAACCCGGCCGACGATTCCACCCTCGGCACCATGCCCAGGCTCGGCCGCGCCGAAACGCGCCGCGCCATCGAGGCGGCGGAAAAGGCATGGCCCGCCTGGCGGGCCAGGACGGCCAAGGAACGCGCCGTCATCCTGCGCCGGTTCTTCGACCTGATGATCGCCAATGCCGACGACCTCGCCATGATCATGACGATGGAACAGGGCAAGCCGCTGGCCGAAGCCAGGGGCGAGGTGGTCTATTCCGCCTCCTTCATCGAGTGGTTCGCCGAGGAAGGCAAGCGCATCTACGGCGACACCATCCCGCAGAACGTCGCGGGCCGGCGCATCGTCGTCGTCAAGGAGCCGATCGGCGTCGTCGCCGCGATCACGCCGTGGAATTTTCCTTCCGCCATGATCACGCGCAAGGCGGGCCCGGCGCTGGCCGCCGGTTGCACCGTCGTGTGCCGTCCCGCTTCGCAGACGCCCTATTCGGCGACGGCGCTCGCCGAACTGGCCGAACGCGCGGGCATCCCCGCGGGCGTGTTCAACGTCGTCACCGGATCGGCCGGCGAACAGGGGGCGGAGCTGACATCGAACCCCATCGTGCGCAAGCTGTCGTTCACCGGCTCGACCGAGATCGGCAAGCTCCTGATGGAACAATGCGCGGGCACGGTGAAGAAGATGAGCCTGGAGCTTGGCGGTAACGCGCCGTTCATCGTCTTCGACGACGCCGACCTCGATGCCGCGGTGCAGGGCGCGCTCGCGTCCAAGTACCGCAACACCGGACAGACCTGCGTCTGCGCCAATCGCCTGCTGGTGCAGGACGGCGTCCATGACGCCTTCGTGAAAAAGCTGATGGCTGCGGTCGGGCAGCTCAAGGTCGGCCCCGGCATCGAGCCCGGCGTCACCCAGGGCCCGCTGATCGACCTCAAGGCCGTGGAAAAGATCGAGGAACACATCGCCGACGCGGTTGCCAAGGGTGCTGCGGTCGCGCTCGGCGGCAAGCGCCATGCGCTGGGCGGCTCGTTCTTCGAACCCACCGTGCTGACGGGCGTCACGCCCGCCATGAAGGTGGCGCGCGAGGAAACCTTCGGGCCGCTCGCGCCGATCTTCCGCTTCAAGACCGAGGCGGACGCCGTCAGGATGGCGAACGACACAGAATTCGGCCTCGCCGCGTATTTCTACGCGCGCGACATCGGCCGCATCTGGCGGGTCGCCGAAGGCCTTGAGTACGGCATCGTCGGCATCAACGAAGGCATCATCTCGACCGAGGTGGCGCCTTTCGGCGGCGTCAAGGAATCGGGCATCGGCCGCGAGGGGTCCAAATACGGCATCGAGGAGTTCCTTGAGGTGAAATACCTCTGCATGGGCGGCATCGGCGCCTGAGCCCGATGGCGACCTACGACTACGATCTGTTCACCATCGGCGCGGGCTCGGGCGGGGTCCGCGCCTCGCGGCTTGCCGGCAGGCTCGGCAAGCGCGTGGCGCTGGCCGAGGAATGGACCGTGGGCGGTACCTGCGTGCATCGCGGCTGCATTCCGAAGAAGTTTTATGTCTACGCTTCGCACTACCACGAGGATTTCGAGGACGCGCGCGCCTTCGGCTGGAACGTCGAGGTCTCGGGCTTCGACTGGCCGCGTCTGGTGGCCGCCAAGAAAAAGGAACTCGCGCGCCTCGAAGGGCTTTACGAGAAGGGCCTGGCCGATGCCAACGTCGCCGTGCTGCGCGGGCGCGCGGTGCTGGAAGATGCCCACACGATCAACCTCGGCGGCAAGCTGATGACCGCGGAGAACATCCTGATCGCCACCGGCGGGCGGCCCTACATGCAGGACATTCCGGGCTACCGGCACATGATCACCTCGGACGAGGTGTTCGACCTGCCGGAACTGCCCCGCCGCGTCGTCATCGCGGGCGCGGGCTACATCGCGCTGGAATTCGCGGGAATCCTCAACGGGCTCGGCTCGGACGTCACGGTGGTCTACCGGCGCACCGGCGTGTTGCGCGGCTTCGACGACGACGTGCGCAAGGTCGTGCAGGAGGAGCTGGAGGCCAAGGGCATCCGCTTCGTCTTCGAGACCGTGTTCGAAGAAGTGCAGGACAGGGACGACGGCCTGCATGTGCGGCTCGCCAACGGCGCGACGCTGGTTGCCGATTGCGTGCTGATGGCGGCCGGCCGCAAGCCCAATACCCACGGGCTCGGCTGCGAGGCGGCGGGCGTCAGGCTCGCCGACAGCGGCGCCGTCGTGGTGGACGACTGGTCGCGCACCAGCCAGCCCAACATCTTCGCCGTCGGCGACGTGACCGACCGCGTCAACCTGACGCCGGTCGCCATCCACGAAGCGATGTGCCTGACCGAAACCCTGTGGAAGGGCAGGCCGACGAAGCCAGATCACGCCGACATCGCCACCGCCGTTTTCACCCAGCCGCCGGTCGGCACGGTCGGCCTGAGCGAGTCGGAGGCGCGCGCCAGGTTTGGCGAGATCGACGTCTACAAGGCGCGCTTCCGCCCGCTCAAGCACACGATTTCCGGCCGCCCGGAGAAAGTGCTGGTGAAGCTGCTTGTGGACCGCGCCACGGGCCGGGTGGTCGGCGTGCACATGGTGGGCATGGACGCGCCCGAGATCATCCAGGCGCTGGCCATCGCGGTGAAGGCCGGCGTCACCAAGGCCCAGTTCGACGCCACCATGGCCGTTCATCCGACGACCGCGGAAGAATTCGTGCTAATGCACGAAAAAAGCGCGGGCTGAAACGGCCCGTTTCCCCGGAGGAAGCCATGCAGAACACGTTCAGGCCGGCCAAGCGCGAACGCGAGCCCGCCACCTTGGGGCGGCCCGTCGTCGATCCCGCGGGCTGGCGCGCCGAAGATTTCAAGGGCAACGAGGACTTCGTTTATCGCCTGTCCGGCAGGGAGGTTGACGAAATCCTCGCCGCCGCCGGCCGGGTCAGGGACAGCGGCATCGCGCTCAAGGACGTCACCCGCGACGAATTCGTCATGCCGACAGTCTCGAAGACGATGACCGAAATCGTCCGCGAGGAAGTCCTTCGCGGCCGCGGCTTCATCTTCCTGCGCGGATTGCCGGTCGTCGAAGGCGGCGTTCTGCCCAACGCCATCGCCCATTGGGGCCTGTCCACCCATGTCGGCCAGGCGCAGCCGCAGAACATGAAGGGCAATCTGCTCGAACACGTGAAAAATGCGGGCGGCGACATCGATTCGCCGACGGGGCGCGGCTACAATTCGGCCAATGCGCTCGGCTTCCATTCCGACACGTCCGACATCCTGACGCTGATGTGCCTGCACGGCGCGAAATCGGGCGGCGAGCATCGCCTGGTCAGTTCCGTCACCGTCTACAACGAGATGCTCAGGCGCCGGCCCGACCTGGCGAAGGAGCTGGAGTTCCACTTCTACCGCACGCGGCGCGGCGAGTTTCCGGCCGATGAGCCGAAATTCCATCGCCAGCCGGTGTTCAGCGTCACCGACGGGTATTTCTCGGCCCGCGGCGCGTCCAGCACGATCAAGCGGGCGCAGCGGATGGACGGCGTGCCGAAGTTGACCCCGGCGCAGCAGGAAGCCATCGACTGCTACCAGAGCCTGGCGGGCGAATTGTCGCTCTATATCGACTGGCGGCCGGGCGACATCTACTACGTCTTCAATCACGTGCATCTGCACGCCCGTACCGCCTACGAGGACTGGCCGGAACCGGCCCGCCGCCGCCACCTGTTGCGCCTGTGGCTCGCCTCACCCGGCTGTCGGCCGCTCCATACCTCGATCGCCGAGGACATGACCGGCATCAAGCTGGTGGCGGGCACCGAGCTCAAGACGCCCATGGACATGACCCTGGTCGACCCGGCCTGACCGTACAAGCAATTGAAAAATAAAACGAACGGGCCTCTTTCCGGGGCGCGTTCCGGATTCGCCGTCTGTGGATAAGTCCGCCCCTTTGACTGGAAATCCCCGGCGAAGCGGCGTATAACCCGCGGTCCGGGGCCCTTGGGCCCTGAAATCTTGGGGATTTTCTGGAAGCAACCATGGCCGCGAAGTGGACACCAGCGAGCTGGCGCGCAAAGCCGATCCTTCAGCAGCCCGAATGGCCCGACCAGGCCAAGCTCGAGGCCGTCGAGGCGAAGCTCGCCAAGTACCCGCCACTCGTCTTTGCGGGCGAGGCGCGGCGGCTCAAGGACCATCTCGGGCGCGTGGCGGCGGGCAAGGCTTTTCTGCTGCAGGGCGGCGACTGCGCCGAGAGCTTCGCCGAATTCCATCCCGACAACATCCGCGACACGTTCCGCGTTCTCCTGCAGATGGCCGTCGTGCTCACCTACGGCGCGTCCTGTCCGGTGGTGAAGGTCGGGCGCATGGCCGGCCAGGTCGCCAAGCCGCGCTCCGAGGCGAGCGAGACGCGCGACGGTGTTACGCTCCCGAGCTACCGCGGCGACATGATCAACGGCATGGACTTCACGCTCGAAGCCCGCACGCCGGATCCCGAGCGCATGGTCCAGGCCTACAGCCAGTCCGCGGCGACGCTGAACCTGCTGCGCGCCTTCGCCCAGGGCGGCTACGCCGACCTGCATCGGGTGCATCGCTGGAATCTCGGCTTCGTCGAGAAGAGCCCGGAAGGCCAGCGTTACCAGGAACTGGCCGATCGGCTGGCCGATACGCTCGGGTTCATGGAAGCCTGCGGGCTGACCAGCGAAACGACGCCCCAGATCCGCGAGACCGACTTCTTCACCTCGCACGAAGCCCTGCTGCTCGGCTACGAACAGGCGCTGACGCGCATCGATAGCCTGACCGGCGAATGGTACGACTGCTCCGCGCATATGCTGTGGATCGGCGACCGTACGCGCCAGTCCGACAACGCGCAGGTCGAATTCCTGCGCGGCGTGAAGAATCCGGTCGGCATGAAGTGCGGCCCGACGATGAAGGCCGACGACCTGCTCAAGGTCATCGACCTGCTCAACCCGGAGAACGAGCCGGGACGGCTCACCCTGATCGTGCGCATGGGCGCCGACGCGGTCGGCAGCAAACTTCCCGCGTTGATCCGCGCCGTGCAGCGCGAGGGCCGCATCGTCGTGTGGTCGTGCGACCCGATGCACGCCAATACTGTCAAGTCGTCGTCGGGCTACAAGACGCGCCATGTCGACCAGGTACTCAGGGAATTGCGCGGCTTCTTCGACGTGCATCTGGCCGAAGGCACCTATGCGGGCGGCGTCCATTTCGAGATGACCGGCCAGAACGTCACCGAATGCGTCGGCGGCGCCCAGGCCATCGCCGAAACCGAGCTCGGCGACCGCTATCACACCCATTGCGACCCCAGGCTCAACGCCAATCAGGCGCTGGAGCTGGCCTTCGTCATCGCCGACATGCTCAAGAAAGAGCGCATGAACGGCGCCGCACGAATTAAGGCCGCTTCCTGACACGGACGTTTTCCGCTTGATTAGGGCTGCGGGGAACGTCCCCACGGCGGGTTTTCGCTTACGCGTGAGCATGAAGAGACAGGATGAGTGACGGACTGACCATAGGGCTGGCGCAGCTCGATCCCAAGGTGGGTGATCTCGCGGGCAACCTGCGCCTGATCGGCGAGGCGCGCGCGCGCGCCGCCGCGGCCGGCTGCGACCTGGTCATCGCCTCCGAACTCGTCGTCGCGGGCTATCCGCCCGAGGATCTGGTGATGAAGCCGATCTTCCTCGATGCCGTGGCGGACGCGGTGGCAAAGCTCGCGCGCGAGACCGCGAGCGGTCCGGCGCTCCTGATCGGCGCGCCGCTGCGTGCGGAGCACGCGAAGGAATTGCGGCGCGCGCAGGGGGCGGGCGAGGGGGCCGGCAACGGCCGGCCCGTGAACGCAGCACTGCTGCTCGACGGCGGCAAGGTGGCGGCGGTTTCGGCCAAGCACGACCTGCCCAATTACGGGGTGTTCGACGAAAAGCGCGTTTTCGCGCCGGGGCCTTTGCCCGAGCCCGTGGAATTCCGCGGCGTGCGGTTGGGCGTTCTCGTCTGCGAGGACATGTGGACGGCCGCCCCCGCCCGGTTCCTGCGCGACCGGGGGGCGGAGATTCTCGTCGTCATAAAAGGCTAGCCGTTCGAGACCGACAAGCAGGGCGAAAGGCTGAAACTGGCGCGCGCGCGCGTGCGCTAAACCGGCTGCGCCGTCGTCTACGTCAACCAGGTGTGCGGCCAGGACGAGCTGGTCTTCGACGGGGCGAGCTTCGTCCTCGACGCCGAGGGGCGCGAAGTCGCGCGTCTTTCCGCGTTTACCCCCGATTTCGCCACGCTGCGGCTGGCGCGCAAGGACAATGCCGTGGCGGTCGAAGGCGGCAGCCTTGCGCCCGCGCTCGATCCGCTCGCCGCGATCTATCAGGCGATGATGCTGGGCCTGCGCGATTACGTGAACAAGAACGGGTTTCCGGGCGTCCTCCTCGGCCTGTCGGGCGGCATCGATTCGGCGATCTCCGCCGTGGTGGCGGCCGATGCGCTGGGGCCTGATCGCGTCCATTGCGTGATGATGCCTTCGCCCTACACGTCGCGCGAAAGCCTCGACGACGCGGCGGCGCTTGCGCGCAACATGGGACTTCGGCTCGATACCATCGCCATCCAGCCCGCGATGGATGCCTTCGGGGCCATGCTGAAGGACGTATTCGCCGGGAAGGCCGCCGACACGACGGAAGAAAACATCCAGGCCCGCGCCCGGGGCATCACCCTGATGGCGATGTCCAACAAGTTCGGCCACATGGTTCTGTCGACCGGCAACAAGTCGGAAATGTCGGTGGGCTACGCCACGCTCTATGGCGACATGTGCGGCGGCTATTCGGTCCTGAAGGACGTTTACAAGACGACCGTCTATGCGCTGTCCAACTGGCGCAACGCCAACGTGCCGGTGGGCGGCCTCGGCGCCGCGGGCGCAGTGATCCCATCCAATATCATCACGCGCCCGCCCACGGCCGAACTCAAGCCCAACCAGACCGACCAGGACAGCCTGCCGCCCTACGACGTGCTCGACGACATCCTCTCCCGGCTGATCGAGGGCGAGATGGCCATTTCCGACATCGTCGCACGCGGCCACGACAGGGCGACGGTGATGCGCGTCTGGCGCATGGTCAATATCGCCGAATACAAGCGCCGCCAGGCGCCGCCCGGCGTCAAGATCACGCGCCGGTCCTTCGGCCGCGATCGCCGCTACCCGATCACCAACGGCTTTTCGGGCGCCCGCCCGGATCAAGCGTGAGGTGGACCGGATGGCCCATCTCTGCTACGCCTTCGCTTGTTGATTCTTTGTAATTCAAGGACTTCGGACCCGTGACGCTGCGCCTTTACAATACCCTCAGCCGGAGCAAGGAGGACTTCGTCCCCCTGGATGCCCGGCACGTGCGCATGTACGTCTGCGGGCCCACGGTCTACGACCTCGCCCACATCGGCAACGCGCGTCCCGTCGTCATTTTCGACGTGCTCTACCGGCTGCTGAAGGCGGAATTTCCGCGCGTCACCTACGTGCGCAACATCACCGACGTCGACGACAAGATCATCAACGCCGCGCGCGACAAGGGCATCGCCATCGACCGGCTCACCGCCGACACGGCGAAGGCGTTTCACGAGGACATGGATGCGCTCGGCGCGTTGCCGCCCGATGTGGAGCCGCGCGCCACGGAGCACATCGCCCAGATGATCGCCATGATCGAAAAGCTGATCGCGGGCGGCCATGCCTATGCGACCGACGGCCATGTGCTGTTCAACGTGCCCTCCATGCCCGAATACGGCAGGCTCGCCAACCGCGACCGGCGCGAGATGATCGCCGGCGCGCGCGTCGAAGTGGCGCCCTACAAGAAGGATCCGTCCGACTTCGTGCTGTGGAAGCCCTCGACGCCCGAGCAGCCCGGCTGGGCGAGCCCCTGGGGCCGCGGCCGGCCCGGCTGGCACATCGAATGTTCGGCGATGAGCGAGACGCATCTGGGCGAGAGCTTCGACATCCACGGCGGCGGGCTCGACCTGATCTTCCCGCACCACGAGAACGAGATCGCCCAGTCGACCTGCGCGCATGGCGGCAAGCCCTTCGTGCGCACATGGATGCACAACGGCTACCTGACGGTGAACGG
>CAXRES010000122.1:0-5626 GCA_964229575.1 Alphaproteobacteria bacterium | reverse complement strand
GCCCGCTTCGCCAAGATTCTGGTGCTGTCGGGTACGGTTCTCGCGGTCCTCCTGTCGATCGCCTATATCGAGCGCGAGGACATGGCGCGCTTCGAATACCCGATCCTGTTCCTGTTCGCCACCGTCGGCATGATGATGATGATTTCGGCGAACGACCTGATGGCGCTTTATTTGGGCCTTGAATTGCAGTCCCTGTCGCTTTACGTGGCCGCCGCATTCCGGCGCGACAGCCTGCGGTCGTCGGAAGCCGGCCTCAAGTACTTCGTCCTCGGCGCGCTGGCCTCGGGCATGCTGCTCTACGGCGCGTCGCTGGTTTACGGCTTCGCGGGCACCACGTCGTTCGCCGGCATCGCCAGGACGCTGGGCGGCAGCCCGGGCAACATCGGCGCGCTGGTCGGCCTGGTGTTCATCGTCGCGGGCCTGGCCTTCAAGGTTTCGGCCGTGCCCTTCCACATGTGGACGCCCGACGTCTACGAGGGCGCGCCGACGCCCGTCACCGCCTTCTTCGCCGTGGCGCCCAAGGTGGCGGCGCTGGCGCTCTTCGCCCGCGTGCTTGTCGGGCCTTTCGCGCCGCTGACCGCCCAGTGGCAGCAGGTGATCGTGGCGATCGCCATCCTGTCGATGGTGCTTGGCGCCTTCGCCGCCATCAACCAGACCAACATCAAGCGGCTGATGGCCTACAGTTCCATCGGCAACGTTGGCTACATGCTGGTGGGCCTCGCCGCCGGCACGGAAGCGGGCGTGCGCGGCATGCTCGTCTACCTCGCCATCTACCTCGTCATGACCGCGGGGACGTTCGCCTGCATCCTCGCCATGCGCGTGCACGGGCGCGCGGTCGAAGGGCTCGACGACCTGCGCGGCCTCGGTCGCAACCGGCCGGGAGTGGCGGCGGCGCTCGCCGTCTTCATGTTCTCGATGGCGGGCATCCCGCCGCTCGCCGGCTTCTTCGGCAAGTATTTCGTCTTTCTTGCCGCCGTCCAGGCCGGCATGTTCGCGCTGGCCGTGATCGGCGTGCTCGCCTCCGTCGTCGCCGCCTTCTACTACCTTCGTATCGTCAAGATCATGTACTTCGACGAGCCGGCCGACGCCTTCGACCGCCTGCTCGGGCGCGAGGTCGGCGTGGTGATGACGATCGCCGGGCTGTTCATCGCCCTGTTCCTGATCCTGCCCGCGCCGATGCTCAATGCCGCCGCGGTGGCGGCCAAGTCGCTGTTCCCGGGCTGAGGCGGGACCGCCTCCCGCCGCATGGCAGCTCCGCTTCCCTCTTTCTTTCGCCGGGTGGCACTCGACCAGACCACCAGCACCAACGACGAGGCCCTGAAGCGCGCCCGCGAGGGGGCGCCCGAAGGCATGCTGGTGACGGCGCGCCGCCAGACGGCGGGGCGCGGCCGGCGGGGGCGCGAATGGGTGAGCCCGCCGGGCAACCTGCATCTCTCCATCGTTCTGCGCCCCGATGGCGGCCTGGCCGCGGCGACGGCGATCGGCTTCGCCGCCGCTCTGGCGGCACGCGACGCCATGATCCATGTCCTGCCGACGGGGGCCCCGGTGACGCTCAAGTGGCCGAACGACGTCCTGATCGGGGGCGCCAAGGCGGCGGGCCTGCTGATCGAGGCCGCGGGCGAGGACGCTCTGGTGCTCGGCGTCGGCATCAACGTCGTCGCCCATCCCGAGGACGCGCCATACCCCGCGACATCGATTCGCGCGGCGGGGGGCGAGGCCGCGGACGAGGATGTGCTTTGCGCCTTCTGTGCCTCGTTCGGGGCGCGCTACGACCGCTTCCGGGCGAACGGCATGGCGGAACTGCGCGCCGACTGGCTCGCGCACGCCCAGGGCCTGGGTGCTGCGATCGGCGTGAATATCGAGGGCGCGCGTTTCGACGGAATTTTCGCCGGGATCGACGAGGCGGGCGCGCTGCTTCTCGATCTGGGCGGCGCCGGGACGAGAACAGTCACGGCGGGCGATGTCTTTTTCGCGGCCGGGCAAAGGGCGGAGGCCTGAAGGTCATGCTGCTCGTTATCGATTGCGGCAATACCAACACCAAGTTCGGCCTTTACGACGGTCGCGCGCCGGGCGGCCGGTTCGTCCGCGTCTTTCGTCTCGATACTGCGCCGGCGCTTTCCGCCGCCGATTACCGGGCGCGCTTCGACAAGGAAATGGAGCGTGCCGGTCTCGATGCCGCGACCGTGGCCGATGCCGCCATTGCCACGGTGGTGCCCGCGGCGCGCGCCGCGCTCGTCGAATTTGCCCGCGCGCTTACGGGGCGCGAGCCGCTGGTCATCGGCGCGCCCGGGGTCAAGCTCGGTCTGCGCGTCCTGATCGACCGCCCCGACGAAGCGGGTGCCGACCGCCTGGTTGCCGCCGTCGCGGCGCACGCCGGCTGGAAGGGCGCCAAGATCGTCCTCGACTTCGGCACGGCGACGACCTTCGACGTGGTCGGCGCCGACGGCGATTACCAAGGCGGCGTCATCGCGCCCGGGGTCAATCTGGCGCTCGACGCGCTGCATGCGGGCACGGCGCAACTGCCGCGCATCAAAGTGGCCCGGCCCGGGCAGGTCGTCGGCAAGGGTACGGTCGCGGCGATGGAATCGGGCATCTACTGGGGCTATGTCGGGCTCATCGAAGGCATCGTCGCGCGCATCCGCGCCGAATACGGTAACGGCCCCTTCACCGTGATCGCCACCGGGGGGCTCGCGGCGCTGTTCAGGGAAGGCACGTCGGTCATCGACGCGACCGATCCGGATCTGACGCTGCGCGGCATCGCCATCGTACACGGGATCAATCGCCCGTGACGAAGCTGCCCCATCAGGCGAAAGCCGACCTCGACACGGCCGCCGTCATCGCCGCGGCCCGGAAGGGCCTCGTGTACCTGCCGCTCGGCGGGGCGGGCGAGATCGGCATGAACCTTTATCTCTATGGATGCAAGGGCAAGTGGATCGCCGTCGAATGCGGCGTCACCTTCGGCGACGAAACGACGCCGGGCATCGATGTGATGATGGCCGACCCGCGCTTTCTCGATGCCGTCGGCGGCGATCTCATGGCCATAGTGCTGACCCATGCCCACGAGGATCATCAGGGGGCGCTGTCGCGCCTGTGGCCGCGTCTGGAATGCCCGGTCTACGCCACCGGCTTCACCGCGGGCGTGGTGCGCGCCAGGCTGGAAGAGGCGGGCCTTGCCCGCGAGGTGCCGCTCAACGAGCTGGACCTGGGGGCGGAGATCGAGCTCGGCCCCTTCCGCATCCGCTACGTCACCGTCACCCATTCGATCCCCGAGCCCAACGCGCTGGCCATTGCCACCGATTTCGGCACGCTGGTGCATACCGGCGACTGGAAGATCGATCCGGAGCCGCTGATCGGCGAAGCGACGGACGAAGCGACCTTCCGCGCGCTCGGCGATTCCGGCGTGCTTGCCATGATTTGCGATTCGACCAACGTGTTCAACGAAGGCGCCTCGGGGTCCGAGGCGATGGTGCGCGACGGCCTGACCCGCACCATCGCGCGCTTCGAAGGACGGGTGGCGGTCGCCTGCTTCGCCTCCAACATCGCGCGCATCCAGTCGATCGCCCGGGCGGCGGAGGAAAACGGGCGCCACGTGGCCCTGGTCGGCAGGTCGCTCTGGCGAATGACGGAGATCGCGCGCGACTGCGGCTACCTGCGCGGGGTGCCGGACTTCCTCACCGAATACGACTGCGCGCATCTGCCGCGCGAGCGCGCTCTCTACATCTGCACCGGCAGCCAGGGCGAACGCGGTTCGGCGCTCGCCCGCATTTCCGCCGACGAGCACGCCAACGTCGTGCTCGAATCGGGCGATGCCGTGCTTTTCTCTTCGCGCGACATCCCCGGCAACGAGCGGGAAATCCACGCCATGCAGGACCGTCTGGCGCGGCGCGGCTGCGTCATCATTACGGGCAAGGACGCGCCGATCCATGTGTCCGGCCATCCGGCGCGCGACGAACTGCGGCAGTTGTACGCCTGGGTGCGGCCCGCCCATTCGATCCCCATGCACGGCGAAAGCCGCCACCTGATCGAGCACGCGGCCTATGCCCGGCTGCTCGGCGTGCCCCATTCGCACGTGGTGACCAACGGCCATGCCCTCAAGCTCGCTCCCGGCGCGCCGGAGATCGTCGGGGAGGTGCCGGTGGGCCGCCTCGGGCTCGACGGCAACCGGCTGGTGCCGGTGAGCGAGGACCTGCTCGCCCCGCGTCGCCGCGCGGCTTTTTCCGGCAGCGCCTTCGTCACCATCGTCATCGACCGCAAGGGCCGCCTGGTGGCCGACCCCCAGGTGTCGCTGCAGGGCGTGGCGGGCGATCCGCGCGAGGAGCGCGAGGCCATCGCCGCCGCGCTCGAAGCGGTCGAGCGGGTCTGTGCCCGCCCGCGCGGCCGTCGCGACGCGCCGGCGGCGGAAGAGGATATCCGGCGCGCCGTGCGCCGCGCCATAAACGGCATCACCGGCAAGAAACCGGTGACCGAGGTCCACGTGGTGGTCGCCTGAGCGGCAGGGCTATAATGCGCGGCATGGATCGTCGGGACGGAGAGGGCGCGTCGTGAACTGGTTTACAGGCCTGATGGTTTACATCGTGGTGTGGTGGATGGTGTTTTTCACCGTCCTGCCCTGGGGCAACCGTCCTCCCGAGGAGGTGGCCGAGGGCCACGCCGAGAGCGCGCCGGAAAAGCCCCGCCTTTGGCTGAAGGCGGCGATAACCACCGTGCTGGCGAGCGCAGTCTGGGGCGTGATCTACTGGGTCATCGCCTCCGGTATGATCAGTTTGCGCGAGGGCTGAAACCGATAACGGGAGACAGGCATGGCCAAAACCGTTCCCTTCGGTATCCACAATATCGATCACATCGTGCTGCGCACCGGCGACGCGACGCGCCTCGTCGCTTTCTATCGCGACGTGCTCGGCTTGCCCGTGGAGCGTCAGACCGAAAAAGGCCTGACCCAGTTGCGCGCCGGCGCCTCGCTGATCGACATCGTGCCGGTGGCGGACCGGTATCAGCCGGGGCGTAATCTCGAGCATTTCTGCCTGCGCGCCGATCCCTTCGACATGCAGGCCATCCGCCGCCACGTCGAATCGGCGGGCGCCAGGGTGGTCAAGACGGGGACCGGCTACGGCGCGGAAGGGCGAGGGGAGAACATCTACTTCCTCGACCCCGACGGCAACGAGGTCGAGCTCAAGGGCCCATCCGACGGCAAGCTCTACGGCCGCGACATCTGAGGCGCCCGACGTGCCGAGCTATTGCGAAGTCTCACGCGGCCATCCCGTCCACGGACCGCATCACGATCTCGAATACGGCAGGCCGGTCGCCGATGACGTGGTGCTGTTCGAGCGCATCGCCATGGAGATCATGCAGGCGGGCCTGTCGTGGCTGCTGGTGCTCAACAAGCGCGCCGGACTGAACGCCGCCTTCCGCGGGTTCGATCCGGACGCGGTGGCGCGTTTCGGAACGCGCGACGTGACGCGGCTGCTCGCGGACGAGGGCATCATCCGCAATCGCCGCAAGATCGAGGCCATCATCGAGAACGCCCGTCGGGTCAAGGAAATCCGCGCGGCTTACGGCTCCATCTCCGGCTTTCTCGACGCCCACCATCCGCTCAGGCTGCCCGAATGGGTGACGGTGATGAAGAAGA
>CAXRES010000121.1:0-9584 GCA_964229575.1 Alphaproteobacteria bacterium | reverse complement strand
ATGTCCTGCAGGAACCAGTCGGTGGGAATTTCCCGGCCGAGCTTCTGTTCCTGGCACTTGCGGTAGACGACCTGGCCGACGGCGGAGAACTGCAGGCCCTGATTGCCGACATTGCGGTAGAACGTCACCTGGTCGGGCGAG
Source organism: Alphaproteobacteria bacterium (assembly GCA_964229575.1). GTDB lineage: Bacteria > Pseudomonadota > Alphaproteobacteria > SMXQ01 > SMXQ01 > WHSO01. Next base: position 9,443 of record CAXRES010000121.1, on the reverse strand, counting down.
GTGCGGCCCGGTGCCTTGCCGGACACGAGGTCGGCGAAATCGGGATAGGTCCCGCCTTTGCCGCGGTCCTTGAACTCGGGATCGTCGCCGCCGAAGCCCGGCTCCGGGTTCTTCGCGGGGATGCGTTTCATTTCCTCGACCGTGCCGCCGATATAGGCCGCGGGCGACAGGCCGCGTTCGGCCTGGAAGCGTTCGCTCATCTTCATCTGCAGGCCGGCGGTGCCCTGGCGGATGACGACGTCGAACTTTTCGGCGGAGGCATCGGGCATCTCGCGCCGGCCCAGGTTGGTGACATGCATGCCGGGTTCGATCCAGTCGGCGTCGTAGACCGGATTCATCGAATCGGTACAGGAGGACAGGATGTCGGCGCCCTTGATCGCATCGCGCGGATTGTCGACGGCGATCACCTCGATGTTGAGACGCTTGGACATTTCCTCGGCGAACTGTTCGCGGTGCTCCGGCGTCGGACTGTAGACCCGGCACTGGCGAACGTCGCGCACCGACTTGAAGGCTTCGAGAAAGGTCCGCGCCATGCCGCCGGAACCGAGCATGCCGACCACGTGGCTGTCCTTGCGCGCGAGGTATTTGACGCCGAGCCCGGCGCCGCCGCCCACGCGCATGTGCTGCAGGTAGCCGTCGTTGATGAAGGCAAGCGGTTCGGCGTTCTCCGTAGAGATCAGCAGGATCAGGCCGCAATAGGTACCGGGTTCCCGGCAGTATTTCTCTTCCGTCCAGTTGCCGTTCCCGTCTTCCGGCCAGTGGATGATGTCGGACTTCATGCGGATGGCGAAATAGCCGTCGTTGGCGCCTTCCATCGTGCCCCAGCGGAAGTAGCCGTCGTCGCGCTGGCAGGGGAAATACATGTCGATGCGCGGACGGTGAATGGCGCCGCCCGTCGGCAGCTTCCTGAAGGCGTTTTCCTGCGCCTCGATCACGTCGTCCATGGTGAGGACGCGGGCGACGATATCGTTATTGATCAAAAGCATGCGCTGACTCCCTGGATGAGCGGAACATGGATGATGGGGGACGGCTACTGGTCGGACGTCTTTTTTTTCTTCTTCTCCCCGGGCTCGCCACTGTCGAGAATCTTGATGGCGCGCGCGTAGACGTCCTTCGGATAGGCATTGAACTGGGCGATGACCTCCTGAACCTTTTCGCCGGTCCACGGTTCGATCGGCAGCTTGAGCTTGTCCGCCTCCGCGAGGAATTGCTTGTCCTTGACCATCGCATTGAAGGCATCGCGGAGCGTGCGTGTGCGTTCGACAGGCAGCGCCGGCGGGGCGGAAATCGGCCGGCCGAGGATATGCGTGCCGTAAATCAGGTGCATGACCTGCTTGTCGGCTTCGCTTTTGGCGTAGTCGTAGATGTGGGGAACGCCCTTGAATTCCTTGTCGTTCTTTTCGAAGCCGGTCTGGATAATGACCTTGAGTTCGCCCGCGGCCCATTCCTGCGCGCGCGTCGCCTTGAGCGAGGACAGCGCGAAACCGCAACCGCCGCCCACTTCGCCGCGCTTCATGGCGAGCAGGGCCTCGGTCGAGCTGCGATAGCCGTTGACCACCTTGATCCTGGTGCCGAACAGGGCATTGAAGCCGCGCGCGTGGGTGTTGTTGACCGCGGTCGGGCCGGAGGCGCCGAAGACGACCTCCTTCTTGAACAGTTCGTCGAAATGCTTGACGCCTGAGGTATGCCAGACGACGCAACTGCCGACCGTCTGGTCGAGGTTGCCGAGCCAGGTGAACTTGTCGATCTCGAACTTGCCGCGGGTTTCGCCGAGCTTGACCGAGAACAGGGTGGAGGAGGCGAAGGCGCCGATCACCGTGCCGTCGCGCGGCGCGGTGTTGTAGATGTGGTTGGCCGATACCAGGCTTCCGGCGCCCGGCATGTTGCGCGGCACGATGGACGGGTTGCCCGGAATGAGGCGACCCATGTGACGGGCGACGAGGCGCATGTAGAGGTCATAGCCGCCGCCGGGCGGGTAGCCGATGACGCCGGTGATGGTCTTTCCCCTGAAGAAGGCGGCCTCGTCGGCGCCGGCCGGGGAAACGAGGGCGACGGGCAGGGCGAAGACAAGGACACCGGCGGCAAGCGAGGCGCGGCGAAGGGCTGGGGTGCGCATGACGTGACCTCCTGTTCATGGAACTGCCCGGCAGGTTGGCGTTTTTATTGGTCCGTGGCGTTGCACCGATCCTAGCCCGGAAGGCACAGCCGCCCAAGCGTTTTGGCGGACGGAACCCGGCCTTTCCCCGCTGCCGCCCGAAGGTTAGACTGCACTCCCGGTTCGGTGTTTCGGCGTGGTCAAGCTATTGATGTTTCCCGGCAGCAGTCCCGTTTTTTTCCGCTGATGGCGAACCCGGCATCCCTATGGACGACGGCGCCGGTGCGCGGCGCGGCGTGGATGACGGCGGCCGCCGCATCCTTCGTCATCATGTCGTGGTCGATCAAGGCCCTCGCGCCGATCACGGCGAGCGAGATCGTCTTTTTCCGCAGCCTTCTCGGTCTCGTTCTGATCCTGCCCACGGTCAACGTGCCGATGCGCGAACTTGTGCGGCCGCGCTGGCCGAGGCTGTACCTCGTGCGCGGCGTGCTCAGCTACTTCGCCATGCTGACGTGGTTCTATCCGCTGCAGGTGCTTGTGCTGGCCGATGCCGTGGCGCTGCAGTTCACCCTGCCGTTGTTCACGATCCTGTTCGCCATCATCGTGTTCAAGGAGCCGGTCGGCGCTCGCCGCTGGACGGCGACGATCATAGGTTTCGCCGGCGCCTTGCTCATCATCCGGCCGGGCTTCGCCGTGGTCGACGCCGCCATGATCCTGGTGCTGGTTTCGGCGGCGCTCTACGCTTCGGCCAATATGGTGGTCAAGAAGCTGTCGGGGATCGAGCAACCCGGCGTCGTGGTCTTCTATCTGCACGTGGTGACGTTGCCGCTCGCGCTCATCGGGGCCTTGCCATACTGGGTCTGGCCGTCGGGAACGCAGTGGTTCTGGATTCTCGTCCTTGGAATATCCGGGTCCGCCGCTCATTACTGCTTCACGCGCTCGATGCGGGCGACGGAAGTGTCGATCGCCATGCCCTTCGACTACCTGCGTCTGCCGTTCATCGCGCTGGTCGGCTATTTCGCTTACGATCAGACGGCGCAGGTCTGGACGTGGCTGGGCGCGGCAGTCATCTGCGGGGCGAGCTTCTACATCCTCAAGCGTGAGGCGGAGATCGCCCATGCGCGGCGCACGGCGGCCCCCAAGGAGGCCGCGCCGGGCGCCGGCAGCGGTCCTTCCGGTTGAGGCCGGTCGGCCCCTGACTCAGTCGACGAGGGCGAGGATTTCGCGGCCGCGCTCGGTCAGCTTGCAGACGAGCCAGTCGGGTTTGATCGGATTGATGAACCAGGGCTCGGCCCAACCCTGCTCGATGCAGGGACGAATAGTGCGGGCCGAGACGCGCTTGCCGTGATGATCGAAGAGGGGCAGCTTGCCGCCGGGCTGGTCGACGCCACGGGCAAGCCACTCGCGCTGGGCAGCCGTAGGACGGATTCCCAGGAATTCCGGTTCGCGCCGGTAATTGGTATTAGCTGCATCCATGCCGTTTGCGGATTTTCGTCCGCCCCCCTCCGGCTGGAAAGTCCACGATGCGGAAAATAGACCGGAATGGCGGGCCTGTCACGGCTGAACCACGGGGCCGTGCCCGCGCGGAGAGAGTCTGTCGCCAGGTCAGCTTCATGCGAAGACGAAGGTGCCATGCGCTATCTCCCCGGAAAGCGCCGCCTTGCCGGTGGAACAGGCGCGCGGCTCTCCGGCGCCGGTGCGGCCGAGGCTTCTCGGGTGGTGCCGGGATTGCGGTAAAATTGCAGAAAATGAACAATCATGTTGTTCTGAATTCGGAGAGTTCGGATATTTTGCCCGGTCGTCCTTATTGGACTTTGGGTGCAAGCGTCAGGGCAAGACGCAGCGTGAGGTTCGGCGATGTCCGCAGTGTTCGTTTATATCGTGGCCGCCAACGACGAAGAGGCGGCGCGCATCGGCCGGGCTCTGGTCGAGGAGCGGCTATGCGCCTGCGTCAATGTCCTTGGTGGCGTTAGATCGTTCTACCGCTGGCAAGGCCGGATGCAGGATGAGCGGGAAGTGGCGCTGATCGCCAAGACGACGGATGATCGCGTGGCGGCAGTGGCGGCGCGCGTCGGTCAATTGCACAGTTACGAGGTGCCCTGCGTCGTGGCGACGCCGATTGCCGGCGGCAACCCGTCGTTTCTCGACTGGATCGCTGCCGAGACCGGGAAGCAGCCTGACTAGCGTGCCTTGCGTGTCGTGCGCGGGCGCGCCGCGGGCTTCCCGCGGTTGAGCCGATCGCGGACACTGGCCCGGTATTCGGGATCCCAGACAACCCGTTCCAGGTCGATCGGCGGTTCCGGAGCGCGCTTGCGGCCGGCTGTCGTCGTCACGGAGGTGGCCAGGGGCTTCGCTTTCCGGCCCTGATCCGTGATCCTGTCCGTGGGGACCGGGGCGGCGGGAGCGGGGCCGGCGGTGGTCGTTTCGAAAATGCTCATCGGTGGGACTTTCCTTGGTCTTCCACGAATGACTTATGCAGTGCTACATACGAAAGAACTAAGGTTAAAATGCGACATTTCAATGGCCTAGAAAAAAATAATTAAAGTGAATAATCAGAACAGGTTAGCAACATTTTCGGTCGAGGCGGCTTGCCGACCGTCGCAGCCCACCCTATAAACCCCGAGCCGTGGGCCCTTCCGGCGTTTGATGATTTCGGCCCTTTGAAGGATGGCGATGACCCCCATTTCCGCCCGACTCGCCCAGGCCTTTTCCCTCGTCGGCCACGCCTACATGCACCTGCTGGTGGCGCTGTTCCTGACCGTGGTGCTGGCGCTCGAACGGGAGTGGCGGCTGCCCTATGCCGAGCTGATAAGCCTGTGGACGGCGGGCGCTTTCCTGGTCGGAGCGTTTGCGCCTTTCGCCGGGATGCTCGGCGACCGCTGGTCGGCCCCCGGCATGATGGCGATCTTCTTCATCGGTTCGGGGCTTTCGACCATCGCCTGCGGCTTTGCCGACGGTCCTCTGACCCTCGGCATCGCCCTTGCCGCGCTTGGCGCCTTCGCCGCGATCTATCACCCGGTCGGCATGGCCTGGCTGGTGCGCACGGCACTCAACCGCGGCATGGCGCTCGGTATCTTCGGCGTTTTCGGCTCGGCGGGCGTGGCGCTGGCCGGCATGGTCGCCGCCGGCCTCGTCGATTTCGTGAGCTGGCGGGCAGCTTTCATCGGTCCCGGCGCGGTGTCGCTGGCAACCGGGATCGCGCTCGTCGTCTGCATGGCGGCGGGATGGGTGCGCAACAGCGCGGTCGACCGAGCGCCGGAGGCCGAGCCCTCGCGCGCCGACATGGTGCGGGCCTTCGTCGTGCTTTCGGTCACCGTCTTTCTCGGCGGCCTGATCTATCAGGCGACCCAGGTCGCCTTGCCCAAGGCGCTGGCCGTGCGGGTGGCCGACATCGCGGGATCGGGCACGCTCGGCGCCGGCATGCTGTTCACCGGGATATATCTTGTCTCCGGAGTGCTGCAGATGGCGGGCGGCTGGATGGTCGACCGTTACCCCCTCAAGTGGGTCTACCTGTGGACCTACATCCTGCAAGTGCCCCTGTTGTTCGTCGCTTCGGCGGCGGCGGGCGTGCCGTTTGTGCTGGCGGTACTGGTATCGGTGGTCCTCAACGTCGGTTCATTGCCGGCGGAAAACTGCCTGATGGCGCGATATACGCCCGCGCGCTGGCGCTCCTCGGCCTTCGGCGCCAAGTTCGTCCTGTCGCTCGGCGTCTCGCCGGTGGCGGTTCAGCTCGTCGCCTGGATCCAGGGCGGCACCGGCAGTTTCTTCTGGCTGTTTGCGTTGCTGTCCGCGGCGGCGCTCGCCGTGGTGGTCGCCATCGTGGCGCTGCCCGCCGACAGCCCTTCGGGCGCCCGGGTGGCGGGGGCGGCGGAGTAAGGCTAGGATCACCCCGGCGCGGGCCTTCATTCCCGCGTCATGCCGAAGCCCGGACCGGCAACGGGCCCGGCGAAAAATCGCAAAGCAAGCCGCGCGCGGCGGTTCCGGGAGGACGGTCATTTCCGCTTTCGTGTCGATGACGCTTGCGCGCCTCGTCAACGTGCGCCCGCAAGAAGTGCGGGCGATGTCGTGGGCCTTCGCCTATTTCTTCTGCCTGCTGGCGAGCTACTACATCCTTCGGCCGCTGCGCGACGAGATGGGCGTGGCGGGCGGCGTCAAGAACCTGCAATGGATGTTTTCGGCGACTTTCGTCGTCATGCTGGCCGCCGTTCCGGTTTTCGGCGCGCTGGTTGCGCGCATCCCGAGGCGCAGGTTCGTTCCGTGGGTCTACCGCTTCTTCGTCATCAACATCCTGATCTTTTTCGCCGCGCTCAAGTTCACCGGCTCGGACCCGTGGGTGGCGCGCGTGTTCTTCGTCTGGGTGTCGGTGTTCAACCTGTTCGTCGTCACGGTGTTCTGGTCGTTCATGGCGGACCTGTTCACGAGCGAGCAGGGCAAGCGCCTGTTCGGCTTCATCGCCGCCGGCGGCACCGCGGGCGCGCTGCTGGGGCCGGGCGTCACCGCGGCGCTCGCCGTTCCGCTCGGGCCGGTCAACCTGCTGCTGATTTCGGCCGTGCTGCTCGAAGGCGCCGCGCAATGCGTCGGCGGGCTTCTGCGCAACGCCGACCGGGAGCGGCAGGAGGCCGGGCCGGAAACGGCGGCGCTCGACAACGACCGCGCCGTGGGCGGCGGCATGTGGGCCGGTCTCGTTCACGTGGCGCGCTCGCCCTATCTGCTGATGATCTGCGGGCACATTCTCCTGCTCACCACTACGGCGACGTTCCTTTATTTCCAGCAGGCGGAAGTCGTCTCCAAGGCCTTCTCCGATCCCGGCGAGCGCACGCGCGTCTTCGCGCTGATCGATCTTGCCGTCGGTCTGGCCACGCTGCTCGTGCAGTTGACCGCGACGGGCCGGCTGATCACGCGCTTCGGCGTGGCGCCGGCGCTCGCCTTCATGCCGCTGGTGACGCTGGTCGGCTTCCTCGCGCTCGCCGTGGCGCCCGTCCTCGGGATCGTCGTCGCCTTCCAGGCGATCCGCCGCGCCGCCGATTTCGCCATCACCAATCCGGCGCGCGAGATTCTGTTTACGGTGATCGCGCGCGAGGACAAGTACAAGGCCAAGAACTTCATGGATACGGTGGTCTTCCGCGGCGGCGATGCGGCAAGCGGCTGGGCCTTCGCCGGCTTGCGCGGGCTCGGGCTCGACCTGACGGTCATCGCCTGGATCACGGTGCCGGTGGCGGCGGCCTGGGTGGGACTGTGTCTCGTTCTCGGGCGTGCCCAGGCGCGGCTCGCGCAAGACCGGGGCAGCAACTGACGCCATGAATTTTGCCACAATTGCCTCAACAATCGATGTGGAACGAAGGGGCCGGGGGCATCGGCCCCTGATCGAGGGAGAACGGCATGAGCAAGTCTGATCGAAACAACGGCGGCGTTTCGCGCAAGGAATTTCTCGTTGGCGCCGGTGCATTCGCCGTCGCGGTCGCGGCGGGCGGCGTGATCGGGAGAATGACCCGTTCGGCGACGGCACAGGCGGGCGCGCTGATCGAGCGCGCCATTCCGTCGAGCGGCGCAAAGCTGCCGATCGTCGGCCTCGGCACCGCGCGCGTCTATGACGTCGAGGCGAACGATCCGAATTATCCCGTCCTCAAGGCGACGGTGAAAACCTTCGTCGAGGGGGGCGGCAAGGTGATCGACTGCTCGCCCACCTACGGCAACGCGGAGGCCGTGGTCGGGCGCATCGTTCGGGAACTCGGCGTGCGCGACAAGGTCTTCTATGCCACCAAGATTTCCACCGAAGGCGAGAAGGAAGGCATCGCCCAGGTCGAAACCGCGCTCAGGCAGTGGCACACCGACAGGTTCGATCTGCTGCAGGTCCACAACATGAAGGATTACGCGACGCAGATGAAGACCATCCGGCGCCTCAGGGACGAAGGCAAGGCGCGCTACGTCGGCGTGACCACGTCTTTCCCGCGCGACTACGACCGCTACGTCGATCTGCTCAAGGCCGAAAAGCTCGACTTCATGCAGATCAACTACTCGCTGATGCAGCCGCAGTCCGAGGAGCGCATCCTGCCGACCGCCCATGATCGCGGGATCGCCGTGCTGATCAACCGGCCCTTCGCGCTGGCCGGCACCTTCAAGAAGGTCGCGGGCAGGAAGGTGCCGGAATGGGCGGGCGAATTCGGCATCAGGAGCTGGGCGCAGTTCTTCCTCAAGTTCGTACTCAGTCACCCGGCCGTGACCTGCGCCATTCCGGGCACGGACAAGCCCGAATACATGACCGACAATCTCGGCGCGGCTGCCGGGCCCATGCCGGACGCCGCGACGCGGGCGCGGATGCTGGCGTTCTGGAAGACGCTTTAGCCGGCCGGCGCGAGGGCCTGGTCGAGATCGGCGATCAGGTCCTCGATGTCCTCGATACCGGCCGAAATCCTGATGACGTCGTCGCCCGCGCCGGCCGCGGCCCGTTCCTCCGCGCCGAGCTGACGGTGCGTGGTGGAGGCCGGATGGATGATGAGCGAGCGCGTGTCGCCGACGTTGGCGAGGTGAGAAAACAGCAGGCAGGATTCGACGAGCCGCTTGCCCGCCTCATAACCGCCCTTGAGACCGAAGGTGAACACCGCGCCGGCGCCCTTCGGCAGGTACTTGCGCGCGAGGTCGCGGGAACCGCTCGAATGCAGGGAAGGATGCGATACCCAGGCGACGGCCGGGTGCGCCTCCAGCCAGGAGGCAAGTCCGGCGGCATTGCGCGAGGCGCGCTCCATGCGCAGGCAAAGGGTCTCGCAGCCGGTCAGCGTCAGAAAGGCGTTCATCGGCGCCATAGCCGGGCCGAAATCGCGTAGCCCCACGGCATGGCACCAGACGGTGTAGGCGAGCTTGCCGAATTTTTCCGCGAAAACCGTGCCGTGATAGGCGGCGTTCGGCTCCGTCAGCGCGGGGTAGCGCGCATCCCAGGCGAACCTGCCGGAATCGACGATGACGCCGCCGATGGCGTTTCCATGCCCGCCGATGAACTTGGTCGTCGAGTAGACCGCGATATCGGCGCCCCAGTCGAAGGGCCTGAGCAGCGCGGGCGTGGCCAGCGTGTTGTCGACGATCAGCGGCACGCGCGCCTCATGGGCGATCCGGGCCAGCTTTTCGATGTCGATGACGATGCCGCCGGGATTGGACAGGCTTTCCGTGAAGATGAGGCGCGTGCGGTCCGTCACGGCGGCGGCGACGGCGGCGGGATTGCGCGCATCGACGAAACGGGCGCGCCAGCCGAAGCGGGCGAAGGACTGCGATATCTGCGTGATCGATCCGCCGTAGAGGAAGCGCGAGGCGACGATTTCGTCGCCCGACTGCATCAGCGCCAGCATGGCGATAAATT
>CAXRES010000120.1:0-2070 GCA_964229575.1 Alphaproteobacteria bacterium | reverse complement strand
CTCCTCGTTCCGGCCGAAGAACATCGAGGCCAGCCGGTGCGGGCAGTATTCGTCGATCAGGCCGGGCTTGCCCGAAGTGTCGCGGAAGACCACCAGTTCCTCGCCCAGCAGCTTGACCCGAACCGGCGGGCTGTCGGGCTTTGCGATCTGGTCGGAAACCACCACCGGAACCCAGTAGCGGCGCATCAGCCCGCCCATCGGCGTGCCGGGACCGACGCGGGTCAGAAGCTCGTTTTCCTCGCGCGTGAACATGGCGCGTTTTCTCCCATCGTTCGGGCCATCGTTCGGGCTTTCCCGCCCGCCCCTTCATTGCATGGCGCATTATTCCCCCCCGTTCCGGGACTTGGAAAGCGGAAAAAGCCTCATGTCCAATGGGGTATTGCCAACACCCCTCGACGCCGGGCGGCGGGGGCCGTAAAAAGGCTCACCGTCCGAAAACGAGGCGGCCGCGCAAGATTTCAGGGAAGGACGCGTTTTCATGGCATTGCTCATCAAGGCGGGGCGCGAGGCGCCGGAAAACTGGATCAAGGCCTTCAACCAGGCCTTCCCCGATCTCGAATGCCGCGTCTGGCCCGATGTCGGCGAGCGCGCCGACATCGAATACTTCCTCGGCAACGACCTGCCCGAAGGCGAGTTCGCCAGGTTGCCCAACCTCAAGCTCGTCGCAGGCACGCGCGTCGGCGTCGAAGGGCTGATCCGCGATCCCGCCCTGCCCCGCCATGTGCCGATCATCCGCAATACCGACCGCCAGCGCGCTGCGACGATGACCGGCTGGGTTCTCTATCACGTCGTCCGTCACCACCGCCGTTTCGCCGAATTCGCCGCCAACCAGCAGGCCCGCAAGTGGGAACACCTGCACTTCGCCGCCCCGCAAAAGGTCCGCATCGGCATCATGGGGATGGGCAACCTGGGCAGCACAGTGGCGCGCGCGCTCGCGGCGCTGATGTACGACGTCGCCGGCTGGTCGCGCTCGCGCAAGACGCTGCCCGGCATCGGAAGTTTCGCCGGCGCGGAAGAACTCGACGCCTTCCTCGCGCGCACCGATATCCTCATCTCGATCCTGCCAAAAACGGGCGCCACCAACGACCTGATGAATGCCGCGCGCTTCGCCGTGCTGCCGAAGGGCGCCTATTTCATCAATTGCGGGCGCGGCACCACTGTCGACGAGGACGCGCTGCTCGCCGCCCTCGATTCGGGCCAGCTTTCGGGCGCGGCGCTCGACGTCTACAAGGTCGAGCCGCTGCCCGCCGATCATCCGTTCTGGGCCCATCCGAAGATCGCCATGACCCCGCACTATTCCTGCACCGGCAGCGCATCCTATGGCGCCGAGGGTGTCATCGAAGCTGTCCGCAAGCTGCGCGCGGGCGAGCCGCTTGCCAACACGGTCGACCGTGCGGAAGGGTATTGAGCGCGGCACCGCTCATCATCGGCCACCGTGGCACGGCGGGGTTGGCACCGGAGAACAGCCTCGCCGGCTTTGCCCTCGCCGCCGAGATCGGCGCCGACGGTATCGAGTGCGACCTTCATCTGAGTGCGGACGGCGTGCCGGTGGTCATCCACGATGCGGCGCTCGGCCGTACCACCGACGGCAAGGGACCGATTTCACAGAGGACGAGCGCGGCTCTCGCGCGCGTCCGGCTGCGGGACGGGAGTACGCTGCCGTCGCTCGAGGATGTCGCGCAACTTCTGGCCCCGACCGGGCTGCTGCTCGATCTCGAGATCAAGACCGCGGCACGCGGCAGACGCTACCCCGGCATCGAAGCGGCGGCGGCGGAGTGCCTCGCCGGGGCGGGCATGCTCGGGCGCACGATCGTCTCGTCTTTCGATTGGCGCTGCGTCGCGGAGTTCCTCGCCCTTGCGACGCCGCGCGCGGCGCTTGGCATTTTAAACCGGCGCGGCGTGATATTGGCGGGCGGCGCCGGCCGCGCGCTGCAACGCGCCCGCAAACGCGGGTTCGCGGGCATTTGCGTCCCGCTCGATTCGATCCGCCGCAAACGCCTCAAACCCGCCGACCGCGCCGGCATCTGGATCTATGGCGCGAACGACGCGGCGGGCATTCGCGCCGCGCTC
>CAXRES010000119.1:0-5323 GCA_964229575.1 Alphaproteobacteria bacterium | reverse complement strand
AGGTGCCGCGCGTGGCGCCCGCCGCCCGCGGCAAGATCGAGCACGCGCAGATCGGCGGGTCCCAGCGGATCGAGCCTGGCGATCATGTCCTTGATCCAGGACGACGGCTTGGGCGGGGCGGGGCGCGGTGTGGGCGGCATGGAACCTCGGGTGTCGGTTTCGTCCAGCCTAATCAAGCGCGCCGCGTGCCGCAATCGTCCCTCCCGGCGCCGCTTGCCCAAGCCGGGCCCCGGGCCTAATCTTCAGAAAAGCCGGGGAAACACCGGCCGCTCAGGGAAGGTACCGCGCCATGACGGGTTCGGCCCGCAGTCTCCTCACAGCCCCTTTTATAGCCGCAGCCACATTCGCCGGTACCCCGCCGGCGCGGGCCGGGGATTTCCACAGGGGCAAGCGGCTTCGACTGATCGTCGGCGGCAATTCCGGCACCGGTCCCGCCGCCCTCCCGACGAAGAAGAAAAAGAAATCCGCAATCCGACATTCCGCAACCGCCCAACCGAAGAAGGAGAGATCAAGATGAAAATTTTCACGGCAGGCATCGCCGCGGCGGCTATCGCGGCGGCGCTAATACCGGCGGCCGCCGGCGCGCAGGCGCAGGAGTTCTACAAGGGCAAGACCGTGAAGGTCATCATCGGCAGCGGCGAAGGTTCCGGCGTCGACGTGCTGAGCCGCCTCGTCGTGCGCCACATCGGCAAGCATATTCCCGGCAATCCGTCGGTCATCGCCAACAACATGGCGCAGCCGCAATCGATCGCCGCGGCCAATTTCGTCGCCAACGTGGCGAAGCCCGACGGGCTCACCATCGGCTCGGGTTCCGCCGGGCTGTTCAGCCGCGCCATTTCGCAGCCCAATATCCGTTTCAGCCTCGACAAGCTGACGTGGCTCGCCAACCTGTACGGCGCTACCGTCGTCATGTGGATGCGCACCGACTTCCCGTGCCAGACCGTCGAAGCGCTCAAGGCCTGCCCGCAGCGGCTCAAGTTCGCCGCCACCGCGCGCGGCTCGACCGGTTACGGCCTGGTGCCGGAAATCCTCAAGGAAGCCTTCGGCCTCAAGATGGACATCATCTACGGCTACCGCGAAGGCCAGCTCATGCTCGCCATGGAACAGGGCGAGGCGCAGGCTTCGGGCGGCGACCTCATCGCCTTCTTCGCCGGCCGGCCGAAGGACCTGATGAAGGAAGGCAAGGTCAAGATCCTGATGCAGGTATCGGGCAAGAAGACGCCGCTGCTCGAACCCTACAACGTGCCCTGGGTGATGGACAGCGTGCCCGAAAGCCACAAGGGACTGTTCGCCATGGTCAACCCGATGATCGACATGGCCCGGCCGTTCTTCGGCGCGCCGGGGCTTGCCGCGGACCGGACCGCGAGCCTGCGCAAGGCATTTGCCGATCTTGCCGCCGACAAGGCCTTCCAGGACGACGTGCGCAAGGCGGCGCGCATCGACGTCGATTACACCGCCGGGGCCGAAATGGCGCCCGCCATCAAAGCCATGCTCGACCAGCCCGAGGACGTGAAGAAACGCGTCATCGAGCTGCTCGGCAGCGGACAGAAGAAAAAGAAAAAGCAGTAGCGCGCCGGGCGCGTCACGCGCCGCGGCAAAACACCAGGCAACACACCCCCGGGCGCCGGTCGCCCGGGGGTGTTTTTTTGACGGTTTCCGCAGGGCAGGCGCAGCAGCGCCTGTCGCTTACAACTTAAGTATAAGAAGTATTTTAATTATCTTTTAGCGATGGCCGAATAATTTGCACCCAGCTGTGTACAGCATACCGCGTTTCTCAAAATCTGATCATTTCAGCGGCAAACGCCCGCAGTCTGGGGACTTCCATGCGCAATAATCAGCCTGTTTCCAACACCGAGATCAACGTCGGCAGCGACATCACGATCGTTTCCAAGACCGATACCGGCGGCAAAATCACCTACGTCAACGACGACTTCGTCAAGATCAGCGGCTTCAGCGAACAGGAACTCCTGAACGCGCCGCACAACATCGTCCGCCACCCGGACATGCCGAAGGAAGCCTTCGCCGACCTGTGGGCGACGCTGAAGAAGGGCATGCCGTGGTCGGGCGCGGTGAAGAACCGCACCAAATCGGGCGATTACTACTGGGTGCAGGCTTCCGCATCGCCGCTTTGGGAAAACGGCCGGATCGCCGGATACATGTCGATCCGCACGACACTGCCGGCCGCCGACAAGCAGGCCTGCGAAGAGCTTTACGCGCGCATGCGCAACGGTCAGGCCGAAGACATCCGGCTCGAACACGGCATCGTTTCGAAGAAGAGCTGGAAGGACCGCTTCGCCTTCATGTCGAAGTCGATCAAGGCGCGCCTGATCACGCTCGCGGCGACCCTTGCCGTCCTGATGGCGCTGATCGGCGCGGCCGGCCTGACTTCGACCGGGCGCGGCAACGGGCATCTCCAGTCGGTTTACAACGATCGCCTGATTCCCATCGCGCAGATCTCCGAGATCAACGAGCGGATGCTGCAGAACATCTCCTTCCTCTACCAGGCGACCGTCGCCGCGCGCTCGGGCAAGGCCGTCACCGACACCGAGGCGAAAATCAAGGAGAACGTCGCCCGCATCACCGAGTTGTGGACCGCCTACATGGCGACCTACATGGAGGCCGACGAAAAGGCGATCGCCGCCAAATACGCCGACCTGCGCAAGGACTACGTGCAGAAGGGCCTGCTCGCCGGGATCGAGATGACCAGATCCGGCAAGTTCCAGGAACTGGAAGGTCATGTCGTCGGCACGGTCGAACCGCTGTTCGCCGCCGCCAAGGTGGAAGCCGAAAAGCTCCTCAAGCTGCAGGACCGCGAGGCGCGGGCCACCTTCAACCGCGCCAGCAGCGAATTCTGGGTCGCCACCGGCATCGTGCTGGGTGCCATCGCTTTCGCCCTGCTGGTCGCCTTCCTGCTCAGCCGCAAGACCATCGGCGCCATCACCGGCCCGGCCAACCAGCTGATCAAGGCAATGGGCTCCATCGCCCAGGGCAATTTCAACAACACGATCGAGATCCGCCAGCTCGACGAGATCGGCACCGCGCTCAATCACCTCAAGGCGATGCAGGCCAAGCTCGGCTTCGACCGTGCGGTGATGAACCAGGAGACGGATTTGCGCCAGAAGGCGGAGGCGGAAAAACTCGAACGCGCCCGCAAGGACGCCGAAGCCCAGGCCGAGCAGGCCCGCGCAGCGGAAGAGCGCGCGCGCAAGCTCGACACCCTGATCCAGAGCTTCGACAGGAACGTCTCGGCCACCCTTGAAACCCTGTCCTCGGCCTCGACCGAACTGCAGTCGACGGCGCAGGCCATGTCATCGACCGCGGAGGAAACCAGCAATCAGGCGACCGCCGTCTCGGCCGCGGCCGAGCAGATGTCGTCCAACGTCCAGACCGTCGCCGCGGCGGGCGAGGAACTGTCGGCCTCGATCACCGAGATCAGCCGCCAGGTCACCCGCTCCATGGAAATCACCAAGGAAGCCGTCGGCACGGCGGTGGGCACCAACGAGCAGATCAAGAAGCTCGCCGACTCGGCCCAGAAGATCGGCGACGTCGTCAGCCTGATCAGCGACATCGCCAGCCAGACCAACCTGCTCGCGCTGAACGCCACCATCGAGGCGGCGCGCGCGGGCGAGGCCGGCAAGGGCTTCGCCGTTGTCGCCTCCGAGGTCAAGTCGCTGTCCCAGCAGACCGCCAAGGCGACCGAGGACATCGGCACCAAGATCGCCGAAATCCAGTCGGAAACCACGGCCGCGGTCGGCGCCATCGACAAGATCGCCAGGATCGTCGACCAGATCAACGAGATCACCGCCACGGTGGCCTCGGCGGTCGAGGAACAGGGCGCGTCCACCCGCGAAATCGCGAGCAACGTCCAGGAAGCCGCCAAGGGCACCCAGGAGGTGACGTCGAACATCACCGGCGTCACCCAGGCGGCCGGCGAAACCGGCGCGGCGGCCTCCCAGGTGCTGTCGTCCTCGGGCGATCTCGCCCGACAGGGCGAACGCCTACGCGAGGAAGTCAGCAGGTTCCTCGCCGGTATCCGCGCCGCCTGATCGGCGTCTGCGGCGTAAACGCGGCCTGACGCCCCTGTCCGGCAAACGCCGGACGGGGGCGACGCTTTTCACCCTGAGGGTTGTTCAGTTGCGGCGGCCGACGGAAAACAGGTTGACCGTGCCGCTGCGCCACGACGAAGAGGACTTGCACTTCTGGCAGATGCGCTCGCCCGCCCATTCGCTGCGGAACGGACTGTGGCAGGCAAGACAGGTTCGCATCTTGGGATCGACATCCGCGTCCGGCAGGGGCTTCTTGACGCTCATGTGGACTCCCTTTGTCTGGCAAGGACCGGGACCATAACGATTGGCACACCGGGTTACAAGTATTAGCGGCGGGCCGACAAAATATTTTTCCCGAAGTGCCGGGTATTGTTCATCTTTCTGCAAAATAATCTGAAAATATTTTCGCCGTTTTTCGGCTCTGATATTTTGTTTTCGGCCAAATAAACTTGCAAATTCCGGCATTCCTGCGCTTATGAGCGCAGGGCTGATTCGCGCAATTTCATTTGTCCGGATCGCTTTACCCCCGATCGAAGAAAGATTTCGTCCGGGCTGCCAATCAGAACGAAAGACCGACCATGACCACAGGTATCGTGAAGTTCTTCAATGCCGCGCGCGGCTTCGGCTTCATTTCTCCCGAAGACGGGTCCAAGGACGTATTCGTGCACGTTTCCGCCCTTGAACAGGCGGGAATCGCCACTTTGCGCGAAGGCCAGAAGGTGAGCTTCAATATCGAGGCCGACAAGCGCGGTCCGAAAGCCGTCGACATCCAGGCCGACTGAACTTCGGCCGGAGCCGACGAGGACCAGGAACGGCAGATGCCCCGCAAGCCCAATTACAATTTCGAAAAGCGCCAGCGCGAAATCCTGAAGAAGGAAAAAAGAGCGGCGAAGGCGGAAGCCAAACGCCGCCAGGCGGATTCGCGCAAGGATGCTTGCGAGCCCGCCCCGCAATCGAACACTCCGTCCGATAACGCCAACGGCTGAACGCCGGGGCCCGCCAATCCCCCCCCCCCCCCCCCTCGGGGAGAGCGAGGGGCCGCGCGGACGACCCCGCGCGCGGAAAACGCCGACCGGCGCCGGCACGCCGTCGCCGCGGTCAGGAAACCCGAACGGCAAAAGAACGGTGTTGCAGAACCGCGGAGACCAGAACCGCGGGGACAGGGCTGCAAACCCCTCCGCCGACCATTCGCCAAGTGATTGAAAAAATGGTGCCCAGGGACGGAATTGAACCGCCGACACGGGGGTTTTCAGTCCCCTGCTCTACCAACTGAGCTA
>CAXRES010000118.1:0-4551 GCA_964229575.1 Alphaproteobacteria bacterium | reverse complement strand
TCGTCGACCGAATGATAGAAGAAGCCGCGCTCGCCCTTCTTCATCGCCTTCATGTTGTTGTTAGCCTGATGGTTGCGCACGCCGTTCCAGTGCGTGCGCCTGTCCTTCACCAGCCGGTCGAAGGAATAGGCGCCGGGCTCGGACTTGAAAAGCCAGTAAGCCATGTCTCGAGTCCTACTTTTCGGGAAACACGAGACGCCACGGCCACACCGTGCAGGAACTGAACAGCTCCGCCCTGGCGTAAGGGTCGTTTTCGGCGAAGCGCCTGGCCGCGGCAAGATCGTCCGCTTCGACGATCAGCAGGCTGCCGATCGGGGTCTGTCCGTCCTCGGCCAGGATCGGCCCCGCGGTCATCAGCTTCGATCCCGCGGCACGCAGGTAATCGAGGTGCGTCGGGCGCACCTTCATGCGCAGATCGACGCTGTTCGGCTTGTCGTGGTTGAGAATGGCGAATTGCATGAGACCTCCCCGTGAATCCTGTTTTCGAAACCGATCGTCGGAAACTATCGTCCGATCCCTTCGCGCTTGAACGGGCGCGACAGAAGCTCGTCCACCACGCGGGCAAGATCGGCATCGTTGTTGACGATGCGGTCGACCGCCGAAACGATCGGCATTTCGACGCCGAGCTTTGCGGCAAGGCGCATCACCGCGCCCGCGGTATAGGCCCCTTCGGCGACCGTGCGCCGGCCGGCCAGCACGTCGCGGGCGCGTTTGCCGCGGCCGATTTCCAGCCCCAGCGAATAATTGCGCGAGGATTCGGACGAACAGGTCAGCACCAGATCGCCGAGCCCGGCGAGGCCCATCATGGTCTCCAGCTCGCCGCCCTTGGCAAGCGCGAGCCGGGTCATTTCCTGGAGTCCTCGCGTCATCAGCGCGGCGCGCGCGTTCTGCCCGAGATCGAGCCCGGCGACCAGCCCGCAGGCGATCGCCATCACGTTCTTGACCGCGCCGCCGATCTGCGCGCCGATCGCATCGGTGCTGGTATAGGGCCTGAAGCGCGGCGCGCCGATCGCCTGCGCCAGCGATTCGGCAAGTTCGCCGTCGGTTGCCGCCAGCGTCACCGCGGTCGGCTTTCCCGCGGCGATTTCGTGGGCGAACGTCGGCCCCGACAACACGGCGGCGCGCGCGCCCGGCATGCTTTCGTGCAGCACTTCGCTCATCAGCAGGCCGGTCTTTTCCTCGATGCCCTTGGCGCAGATCACGACCGGCAGGCCGGCGGCGGCGTGCGGGGCAAGTGCTTTCGAAACCGCGCGCAGATGCTGGGCGGGGGTGACCAGAAGCACGGCATCCATTGCGCCCATCGCGGCGATGTCGGCGCTCGCGCGAACCGTGGGCGCGAGCCTGAGACCGGGCAGAAAAAGCGTGTTTTCGTGAGATTCGTTGATCGCGGCGACGACCTCGGCCTCGCGCGCCCAGATCACCGTTTCGCCGCCGCGCGCGGCCAGCGTCTGGGCCAGCGCCGTGCCCCAGGCGCCGGCGCCGATCACGCCGATGCGGGAGATCGCGTCAGCCATGCGCGCCTCCAGCGGCCGGGACCGCGGCCGGGACCGCGGGAAGGGCGAAGTTGAAGGCGACCGAGATGCGCGTGCCGTCGCCCAGATAGGGCCTGACCGAATGCATCAGCCAGGCGGGAAACATCAGCAGCAGGCCGGTCGCCGGCCGGATCGCTTCGGTGCCGCCCATCGTCTGGCAGCCCGAAAGGGCCGGGGCCAGTTCCGGGGCGTACATGGCGGGCGCCAGGCCGCGCGGGTCCATGATCTCGAATTCGCCGCCGAGCGCCGCGTCCCTGCCGCA
The DNA here is from genome assembly GCA_964229575.1 of Alphaproteobacteria bacterium. GTDB lineage: Bacteria > Pseudomonadota > Alphaproteobacteria > SMXQ01 > SMXQ01 > WHSO01. The sequence continues at coordinate 2,757 of CAXRES010000118.1, read as the reverse complement.
GCCGCCGTCGTCGACGTAATAGCAGCCCGACCACACGGCGCCGGGATGGGCGTGCATCTGGTTGGCCTGTCCGCTGCGGTTGACGTTGGCCCAGGCGTTGACGAACCAGTCGACCGCGACGCGGTTGCCGGCGCGATCGCCGGTCAGCCGGTCGGCCAGCGCGCGGGCGAAGCCGATCAGCTTTTCGCCGGGCCCGTCCGCCCACGATGCGAAATCGTCCGCCGACTGCCAGCCCGTGAGATTGGAATGACGCACGCCGCCGGCTTTCGTTTCCCGCGCGAGTATGGCCCGGCGCAACTCCGCATTGTCGGCGTCCGTCATGGGCGCGCGCGCGATCACGAAAGGCGTCGGAAAAAGGCTCCGCACCTCGATGTCGCCCGCCGCGTTGCGGCCGGTTGCCGGATTGCTCATTACGCCGTTCCTGTTTCCTTGCGCCGTCGTTCTTGTTCGCGCCTGGCCCGTTCGCGCCATTGTTCCCTCGGCCCGCCAGCCGCGCAAGGGCCGGTGAAGGCGTGGACGGATATCATGGCGCGCCCGCGACCTCGCCGAGCGGCCAGCGCGGACGCGCCTTGAAGTCGAGCCCGTCGCGCAAGCCCAGCCGCAGCCGTTCGATCCCCGCCCAGGCGACCATCGCCGCGTTGTCGGAACACAGCGCCACCGGGGGCGCAACGAGCGAAAAGCCGTGCTCGCCCGCGAGCCGGGCAAGCGCCTCGCGGATCGCTCCGTTGGCGGCGACGCCCCCCGCCACCACAAGGTGGCGCGCGCGGGGAAAGGCGGCGGCGAAGGTTTCGATCGCGTTGCGCGCCCGCCGCGCCAGCGCGTCGGCCACCGTCGCCTGGAAGGCGGCGGCGATGTCGGCCACTTCGCGCGGGTCCGGCGCATGGCCGAGTGCCGCCACGGTCTGCGCCACCGCGGTCTTGAGGCCGGAAAAGGAAAAATCGCAGCCGGGCTTGCCCAGCATCGGCCGGGGCAGGGGGAAACGTCCGCCGTCGCCGCCCCGCGCCGCGCGTTCCACCGCCGGGCCGCCGGGATAGGGCAGGCCCAGGAGCTTGGCGGTCTTGTCGAAGGCCTCGCCCACCGCATCGTCGATGGTGGTGCCCATGACGCGGTAGCGGCCCACGCCCTCGACGGCAACCAGCTGGCTGTGCCCGCCGGTCACCAGCAGCAGAAGATACGGAAAGGCGATGTCGTCGGTCAGCCGGCAGGTCAGCGCGTGCGCCTCCAGGTGGTTGACGTTGACCAGCGGCTTGCCGGTCACCTGGGCGAGCGTCTTGGCCGTCACCGTGCCGACGATCACGCCCCCGATCAGGCCGGGGCCGCCGGTCACCGCGATGCCGTCGATGTCGCCAAGCGCGATGCGCGCTTCGGCGAGCGCCTCGCGCACCAGGCGATCGACGTGATCGAGGTGGCTGCGCGCGGCGATTTCCGGCACCACGCCGCCGTAGGGGGCGTGTTCGGCGAGCTGGCTCAGGACCTTGTTCGCGCGAATCTCACGCGCATCGGTGACCACGGCCGCCGCCGTTTCGTCGCAACTCGTCTCGATGCCGAGGACGATCATCGCCTTTGTGTTCCGTCGGTCTGCACAAGCGGGCCGGGAAGGGCCCTTCCGTTTCCGCCCCTTCATAGCGGCAAGGGCGCTTCGGCGCCAGCGGCGGCTGGTCCGGTCTGCGTCGCCCCCTTGCGCCGCCCGCGGGGGCCGCGTACCAATGGCGCCATGACCGCCGCTACTCCCGACGCCCGCGCCCGCGCCGAAGAACTGGTCATCGGCACGCGGGGCAGCCCCCTTGCTCTCGCCCAGGCCAACATGGTCCGCGCGGCGCTGCTGGCGGCGCATCCCGGGCTCAAGGTCGAACTTTCGGTGATCCGCACGTCGGGCGATGCCTTCCTCGACCGGCCGCTGGCCCAGATCGGCGGCAAGGGCCTGTTCACCAGGGAAATCGAGGATGCGCTTCTTTCGGGCGCGGCCGATATCGCCGTCCATTCGATGAAGGACGTGCCGACCGTTCTGCCCGATGGCCTCGTCATTCCCTGCATGCTGGCGCGCGAAGACGTGCGCGACGTCCTCATCGTCCGCGATCCCGCCATTCGCCGCGTGGCCGACCTGCCGGCAGGCGCCCGCCTCGGCACCGCGTCGCTGCGCCGCGCCGCGCAGGCGCTCGCCCAAAGACCCGGCCTTGCCGTCGTCACCCTGCGCGGCAATGTCGGCACGCGCATGGACAAGATCGCCGCGGGCGAGGCCGACGCGACGTTCCTCGCGCTCGCCGGGCTCAAGCGGCTGGGGCTTGCCGACCGGGCGCGCAATGTTCTGGACACCTCCGATATGCTGCCCGCCGTCGCGCAAGGGGCGATCGGCATCGAATGTCGCGACAACGATACCCGTGTGCGCGGGCTCATCGCGCCCCTCGACCATCCGGCGACGCGCGCCTGCGTGGAGGCCGAGCGCGCACTCCTCGCCGGGCTCGATGGTTCCTGCCGCACGCCGATCGCCGCGCACGCGACGCTTGCCGGGACTGCCATCGATCTTGCTGCGATGGTCGCATTGCCCGACGGCAGTTGCAGATACGACACGCGGCTTTCGGGCGCGGCGGCGAACCCTGCGGCGCTCGGTTCGGAAGCGGCCGCGCGCCTGCGCGCCGCCGCCGGGACCGATTTCTTCGAAAGGCTCGCCCGTCTTTCGGGGACGGCGGGGTGAGTGCGCCGCGGACCGTCCTGATCACCCGTCCGGCCGAGGACGCGGCGGCCCTTGCCCGGCGCATC
>CAXRES010000117.1:0-5021 GCA_964229575.1 Alphaproteobacteria bacterium | reverse complement strand
CTTGGCCCGCTTGAGGAAGTCCATGGCGTCGAGTTCGGCCAGCCCGCGCGCCTTGCGGCCGGCGTTGACGGCGGCCGTGAGGAATACAGAATTGGCGACGCCTGGACTTTCCACCGGATACTGGAAGGCGAGGAAGATGCCCGCGCGGGCGCGCGCATCGGCCTCCATGTCCAGCAGGTTGCCGCCCTGGTAGAGCACCTCGCCCGCCGTCACTTCGTACCCGTCGCGGCCCGCAAGCACGTAGGACAGCGTCGACTTGCCAGAGCCGTTCGGCCCCATGATGGCGTGGACCTCGCCCGCGGGCAGGACGAGGTCGAGGCCCTTGAGGATTTCCTTGCCGTGAACCGTGGCGTGCAGGTTGCGGATTTCGAGGATGTTCGACATGAGCGGTTCCGTTAGCCGACGCTGCCTTCGAGGCTGACGCCGAGCAGCTTCTGCGCCTCGACGGCGAATTCCATGGGCAGCTTCTGCATCACTTCCTTGCAGAAGCCGTTGACGATGAGCGACACGGCGTCTTCCGTGCCGAGCCCGCGCGCGCGGCAGTAGAAGAGCTGGTCGTCGGAGATTTTGGAGGCCGTCGCCTCGTGCTCGACCCGCGCCGTGCGGTTGCGGACCTCGATATAGGGCGTTGTGTGGCCGCCGCAGGCATCGCCGATGAGCAGCGAATCGCACTGGGTGTAATTGCGGGCATTGGCCGCCCTGGGCGCCACGCGCACGAGGCCGCGATAGGTATTCTGCGAGCGGCCGGCCGAGATGCCCTTCGAGATGATGGTCGAGCGCGTATTGGGCGCAAGATGGAACATCTTGGTGCCGGTATCGGCCTGCTGAAGGTTGTTGGTGACGGCGACGGAATAGAATTCGCCGACCGAGCCTTCGGCTTCCAGCAGGACGGAGGGATATTTCCAGGTGATGGCCGAGCCGGTCTCCACCTGCGTCCACGAAATCCTTGCGCGCGGGCCGCGGCAGGCGCCGCGCTTGGTGACGAAGTTGTAGATGCCGCCACGGCCTTCCTTGTCGCCGGGATACCAGTTCTGCACGGTCGAATACTTGATTTCCGCGTCTTCCAGCGCGATCAGTTCGACCACGGCGGCATGAAGCTGGTTCTCGTCGCGCATCGGCGCGGTGCAGCCTTCGAGGTAGCTGACGTAGGAGCCGGCGTCGGCGACGATCAGCGTGCGCTCGAACTGGCCGGTCTGCGCCGCGTTGATGCGGAAATAGGTGCTGAGTTCCATCGGGCAGCGCACGCCCTTCGGGATGTAGACGAAGGAACCGTCCGAGAACACCGCCGAGTTGAGGCAGGCGTAGAAGTTGTCCGCCGCCGGCACGACGGAGCCGAGATATTTCTTCACCAGGTCGGGATGCTCGCGCACCGCTTCGGACATCGAGCAGAAGATGATGCCGAGCTCGCCGAGCTTCGCCTTGTAGGTGGTGGCGACGGAGATCGAATCGAATACCGCGTCGACGGCGACGCCGGCCAGCACCTCGCGCTCGCGCAAGGGGATGCCCAGCTTGTCGTAGGTGGCGAGCAGCTCGGGATCGACCTCGTCGAGGCTTTTCGGGCCGTCCGTCTTGGATTTCGGCGCGGCGTAATAGTAGATGTCCTGGAAGTCGATCGGCGGGTGGTGGATGCGCGCCCATTTGGGATCACGGTCCGCCATGCCGAGCCAGAGATCGAAGGCCCTGAGCCGCCAGTCGAGGAGCCACTGGGGCTCATCCTTGCGGGCCGAGATGAAGCGGACGGTGTCCTTGCTCAGGCCCTTGGGGGCGCGATCCTCGTCCATCTCGGTGACGAAGCCGTACTTGTACTCGCCCTCGGTGACGGAGCGGACCGTATCCATGGAGGCGGAAGGGGCGGGGATGTTCATGCGCCCTCCTGCGAAGCCGCGCGCGGGGCGGGCGGCGGGCCGGAGAAGGAGAGGGGTTCGCCCATCAGATCGGCCAGCGTCACGCCCGAAAGCGCGTTCAGGATCGCGTCGTTGATCTTGTGCCAGCCCGAGCGGGTGGGGCAGAGCGTTTCGACGTTGCAGTTGCCCTTGGTATCCACGCACTGGGTCAGCGCGATGGGGCCGTCGATGGCGGAGATGATGGCCGCGACCGTGATGCGCGGCGGCGGGACCGAAAGGCGGTAGCCGCCCTTGGCGCCGCGAACGCTCGCCAGGACGCCGTCGCGCGCCAGCGTCGCCAGGATCTTGCTCACCGTCGGCACCGGCAGGCCGGTGCGCGCGGCGAGGTCGATGGCGTTGTGCACGGCCTTGGTGTCGCCACCCATCTGGGTCAGCAGCACCACGGCGTAATCGGCAAGACGGCTCAGCTTGATCATGCCCGTAAGCCCAGTAAAGGAGACCAGATCGGTCTGGATTTCAAATGGAGCATCGTTCGCACAAAGTCAACCCCATTTGTCAGGATTGCAGGCCTTTTATGGGCAATTACAGTCGGTTAACGGTATCCGACGCTCAGGTGCCGGGCGAGGAAAGCCAGGCTCAGGGCCCGCGCGCGGCGGGCTGCCTCGGGGTGATGGCGGGGCGCGCGTGCCGGGTTGTCGAAGCCGTGCAGGGCGCCCGGGTAGATGTGGAAGGGCACCTCCGGGTGACGGGCGCGGAAGAGCGCGATCTTTTCGGCGTTCAGCGCCTCGTCGCGGTCGCCGACGTGGCATTCGATGGGGCAACGGGCGGCAAGGTCGAGGTAGCGGGTGATCTCGCCGCCGTAATAGGACACCGCTGCGTCGAAACGCGACGTGCAGGCGGCGAGCCAGGCGAGCGAGCCGCCGAAGCAGAAGCCGACGATGCCGACCTTGCCGGCCCGCGCGCAGGCGTCGCGCGCCGATTCGAGGTCCATGACCGCCTTCGACCAGTCGTAATTGCGATAGAGCTGCTTGGCCCGGAGGTTGTCGGTCTCGGAATACTCGAAGGTGAGGCCCGGCTCGATGCGATCGTAAAGGTTGGGCGCTACCGTCAGATAGCCGTGCCCCGCGTACCACTGGCAGACGTCACGGATATAGGAGTTCACGCCGTACATTTCCTGGGCGATGACCAGTCCGGCGCGCGGCGTCACCGAAGGCGACGCCATCCAGGCCCCGAGCTTGTGCCCGTCGGCGGCAGTCAGGGAAATCCGGCCGGCTGCGGCCGGTTCGATGCCGGTCATGGCGTGGCCTTCGTCCGTATCTAGAGGTGGTTGACCCCGCCTTCGCAGGCGATGGTCTGTCCGGTGACGAAGTCGCTGGCCGAGGACATCAGGAAGATGATGGTGCCGACCAGGTCCTCGGGCATCTGCACGCGCGGGATCGCGGCCTGTCCGGCCATCTTCTTCTCGCGCGCCTGCCAATGGCTTTCGGGCATGGTGGCGCCGATGGTCTCGCTCTTGGTCAGGCCGGGGCAGACGGCATTGACCGTGATGCCCTCGACGCCGAGATCATGGCTGATCGAGCGGGTGAAGCCGACCACGCCCGCCTTCGATGTCGTGTAATGCAGGCGTCCCGTGGTGCCGGTGAGCCATGTGGAGGAGGAGATGTTGACGATCTTGCCGTAGCCCTGCGTCTTCATCTGCCCGTGCACCGCCTTGCAGCAGTTGAAGATGCCCTTCAGGTTGACCGCCATCAGGCGGTCCCATTCGGCCTCGGGAATTTCTTCCCAGTTCTCGCGCTTGGGGATCTTGGCGTAAAGGGCTGCGTTGTTGACCAGTCCGTCGATGCGTCCGAAGCGGTCGACCGCGGCCCTGGCCATCGCCGCGCAGGCGGCGCTGTCGGCAACGTCGGTCTCGACGAAAATGGCATGGCCGCCGGTTTCGTTGCTCGCCCCTTCGATCTCGGCCGCGAGAGTCCTGCCCGCGGCGGCTTCGACGTCGGCGATGACGACATTGGCGCCGACCTCGCCCAGGGCCCGGGAATAGACCTTGCCGATGCCGACGGCGCCGCCGGTGACGATGATGGTGCGGCCGCTGATGTCGAACAGCCCCCTGGCGGAAAACTTCGTGGTCATATCTGGCTACTCCCTGTTGTCCCTGGCGATCGTGGTAACGCCGAAAGCGGGCTCGGGCAAGGGGGCGGGCGGCGTTGGCCCGTTGACAGGGATCGCCGGCGCTCTTTAATCTTCGCGATCAGGGGCTACAACAGCTTTGTATCGGGCCCCAAGGGGGAGGAAAAATGAAGGCATTTCATGGCGCTTTGTGCGTCGCCGCCGCGCTTGCGGCCGGCGCGACGGGTTCGGTTTCCCATGCCGCGGATTACTACGCGGGCAAGCAGGTCAGCATTTACGTCGGGTCCAGCCCCGGCGGCGGTTACGACGGCTATGCCCGGCTTCTGTCCCGCCATTGGGGCCGCCTGATTGCCGGCAACCCGAATTTCCTCATCAAGAACATGCCGGGTGCCTCCAGTCTCAAGGCGATGAACTATGTGTCGAACGTCGCGCCGAAAGACGGCACGGCGATCGCCGCCGTGCAGAACGGCGTGGCGCTTGAACCGCTGCTGCAGACGATGGGCGCCAAGAACCGTGCCGAATTCGATCCGGCGAAGATCAACTGGATCGGTGCCGTGACCCGCGAAGTGGCGTTGGTGGTGACCTGGCATACCTCTCCGTTCAAGACCTTCGCCGACGTCCAGAAGTCGGAGATGATCGGCGGCGCGGCCGGCGCCAATACCGACGATGCGGTGTTTTCGCGCCTGATGAACGCCACCATCGGCACCAAGATCAAGGTGGTGCAGGGCTACAAGGGGTCGTCGGAAATGATGATCGCGCTGGAGAAGGGCGAGATCCAGGCCATGCCGGGCTGGAACTACTCTTCGCTGTCCAGCCAGCGTCCGCAATGGCTGTCGGGAAAGCTGGTGCGCATCCTTGCCCAGAATGCCATGCAGAAGCATCCCGCTCTTCAGGACGTGCCGCTGGCCGTGGACTTCGCCAGGGATGCGGAATCGCGCCAGGTGATGGAGCTGATCTCCTCGCGCCTCGACCTCGGCCGGCCCTATCTCGCGCCGCCGGCAATTCCCGAAGAACGCCTGAAGGACCTGCGCGGCTCCTTCGTGGCGATGA
>CAXRES010000116.1:0-12402 GCA_964229575.1 Alphaproteobacteria bacterium | reverse complement strand
CGGAACCGTTCGAGCAGGCCGGCATCGACCATCAGCTTCAGATGGCGCGAGACGCGCGGCTGGCTCTGGCCGAGAATCTGGGTCAGCTCCGACACGGTCAGTTCCGCCGCGGCACAGAGCAGCAGCAGTCGCAGCCGGGTGGGCTCCGCAGCGCCCCGTAAGGCGCCCATGTATTCGTCGAGCGTCAGGATCAGCCCTCTGTTCACAGCCGGTCGGACCTTCGGGCCCGCCGTAACGAGGCCAACCCATACACGAAAATTATTAATAGAGAAATAAAGATATTGTTATGTAACCTGATTTTCTTTGTCTTTAGGCATATTTTCAGCGCGTCTTCCATTTCCCTGGCGCGAGCCCGCCGCGCCCCGCCCGAAGGACCGCCGGGCAGCCCGCAAGTTGCCGAGGCGTCTGGTTTTTTCGGGTCGCGTGTGGTACTCAAAAACAGCGAGTTCAATTGAAGTGACGGAGCATATGGTTAATGCGCGCGATTAAGAAAGCGTTCAGCCGCTCCGGTCATGATGACACGGAGAGATGACGGCCCCCGACCACGTCCCAGGGACGCAGGCGGGTACAGCGTTGTCATGCTGAAGAGGCGGTAGACGAATATGTTCGATAGTCGGTTCGCGTTTTTCAAAGCCCGCGTTGCTACCCTGCTGATCGCGTCCTTTGCCGTCGCGGTACTGGCGGGCTGCGCCACGCCTCCGAGCGACCCCATCGCCAGGCAGGAATTCGAGAAGGAAAACGATCCGCTCGAACCGCTGAACCGCGCCATCTTCAGTTTCAACCGGACGATGGACGGCATGTTCCTGCGCCCGGCCGCGGTCGCCTATCGCGGCGTGCTGCCCGAACCCGCCCAGAAGGGCGTGCGCAACTTCCTGACCAACCTGCGCTCGCCGGTGGTGCTCGCCAACGACCTCTTGCAGGGCGACATGGGCCGCGCCGGCAACACGGCCGGTCGCTTCGCCATCAACACCACCGTCGGCGTTCTCGGCGTCTGGGATGCGGCGGCCGACCTGTGGAACATCCAGGGCCACAGCGAAGACTTCGGCCAGACCTTCGGCGTCTGGGGCATCGGCGAAGGCTTCTACTTCGTGCTGCCGTTCCTCGGGCCGTCCAATCCGCGCGACGCCGCCGGGCTGCTCGTCGAATACTACGTCGATCCGTTCAACCTGTGGGCCCGCGAGGAAAACGTCGAGGGCTGGATTCTCGCCCGCTCTCTCGTGACCGGCGTGGATTTCCGCGCCCGCAACCTCGAGACCATCGACGAACTGGAACGGACCTCGCTCGACTATTATGTCGCGGTGCGATCGCTCTATCGTCAGCGCCGCGTGGACGAAATCCGCAACGGCAAGCCTACTTCCGACGTCCCCGCGCCCGGCATGACCATCGCGCCCGAAGGACAGAAGCAGGCTCGCGACGAAAAGTCCGCCGAAGCGCACTGACCAGTCCTGACGTCATGACCGCCGTAACCTTGACCGGATCGCCATCCCTTCTGCGCCGCGCCTGTTGCGCGGGCGCGGTGGTATTCGGCCTGCTGTTGGCTGCCCCGGCCGAGGCCATCGGCAGCGGCGCGCTCGCCTTCGTGCAGAAGGTCGGCGATACGGCCATCACGGAGCTGACCGCCGCAGGCATTTCCGATTCGACCCGGGTCAAGCGCATGCGCAAGCTGCTGTCCGAGACCTTCGACGTCGACGAGGTGAGCAATTCGGTGCTCGGCGTCTATGCGCCGACCTCGCACAATCCCAACAAGGCGACGGCGGCCGAGTTCGCGGAGTTCGAAAAGCTCTACCAGGTTTACGTCGCGCATAATTATGCCGGTCTGTTCAAGCGCTACAGCGGCGAAAAGATCGAGATGCAGCGCGAGATCGCGAAATCGGACGGCCACATCAACGTGGTCGGCGTCATTCACCAGCCCTCCGGCGAGCCCATCGGCATCGAGATCGAAGTCCGCCCGGTCAACGGCGCCTACAAGGCAGTCGACCTCAAGGTGGCCGGCGTCAGCATGCCGCTCACGCACCGCAAGCAGTTCGTCAGCATCATTTCCCAGCGCGGCAACAAGGTCGCCGGCCTTCTCGACGCGCTGCGCGGCGCCGTCACCCGCTTCGAGCAGGAAACGCCCTCGCAATAGCGCGCCGCGCCGAAGGGACAAAGGAAGAAACCCCGCGAGCGATCGCGGGGTTTCGTTTTTTCACACGGATGGAATCACTTGATCGCGGATAAGCTACTCGCCATCAACAAGGTGGCGCGTTGGCCTGCGCCCGTTCGGGCGCGCAACGCGCTAACTCCTGACCAGCGGCTTGAAGCGGATGCGGTGCGGCTGGTCGGCGTCGGTGCCCAGCCGGCGATGACGGTCGGCCTCGTAGTCCTGGAAGTTGCCCTGGAACCATTCGACGCGGCTGTCGCCCTCGAAGGCGAGGATATGCGTGGCGATGCGATCGAGAAACCAGCGGTCATGGCTGACCACGAGCGCGCAGCCGGCAAATTCCGCGAGCGCATCTTCGAGCGCGCGCAGCGTATCGACGTCGAGATCGTTGGTCGGTTCGTCGAGCAGCAGGAAGTTGGCGCCCGACTTCAGCATCTTGGCCAGATGCACGCGATTGCGCTCGCCGCCCGAGAGCTGGCCGACCTTCTTCTGCTGGTCGGCGCCCTTGAAGTTGAAGGCCCCGACATAGGCGCGCGACGGCACCTTGCGCTTGCCGAGTTCGATCTCGTCGCGGCCCTCGGCGATCTCTTCCCACACCGTGGCGTCGGCCTTGAGCGAATCGCGCGACTGATCGATGTAGCCGAGCTTCACCGTATCGCCGATCCGCAAGACGCCCGAATCGGGCTTTTCCTGGCCGGTGATCATGCGCATCAGCGTCGTCTTGCCGGCGCCGTTCGGACCGATCACGCCGACAATGGCGCCGGGCGGCAGGCGGAAGCTGAGATTGTCGATGAGCAGGCGATCGCCATAGGCCTTGCAGACGTTTTCGGCATCGACCACCACATTGCCGAGCCGCGGGCCCGAGGGAATGACGATCTGCGCCTGGGACTGGGTGGCGCGCGCCTCCGCCTCGCTCACCATGCGCTCGTAGGCGGCAAGACGCGCCTTGGACTTGGTGCGCCGGGCTTCGGGCGAAGACCGCACCCATTCCAGTTCGCGGGCGATGGTCTTGTCGCGCGCCTCGGCCTCGCGCTCTTCCTGCAACAGGCGCTTTTCCTTGGCCGTCAGCCAGGCCGAATAATTGCCCTCGAAGGGCAGCGCGCGGCCACGGTCGAGTTCGAGAATCCAGCCCGCGACGTTGTCGAGGAAATAGCGGTCGTGGGTGACGGCGACGACCGTGCCTTCGTACTTGCCGAGGAATTGTTCGAGCCAGGCGACCGATTCGGCGTCGAGGTGATTGGTCGGCTCGTCGAGCAGCAGCAGATCAGGCCGCGACAGCAGCAGCCGGCACAGCGCCACGCGGCGGCGTTCGCCGCCCGAGAGCTTGGTGACTTCCGCATCGCCCGGCGGACAGCGCAGGGCGTCGAGGGCGATTTCCACCGTGCGTTCGAGTTCCCAACCGTTGACGGCGTCGATCTTTTCCTGCAATTCGGCCTGCTCGGCGAGCAGGGTGTTCATTTCATCGTCCGACAGTTCCTCGGCGAAGCGGGCGGAGACCGCCTCGAAGCGGTCGAGCAGCGCCTTGGTCCCGGCGACCCCTTCCATGACGTTGCCCATGACGTCCTTGGACGGGTCCAGCACCGGTTCCTGCGGCAGGAAACCGACGCGCGCCCCTTCGGCGGCCCTGGCTTCGCCGGTGTATTCCGTGTCGATGCCCGCCATGATGCGCAGGAGCGTCGATTTGCCCGCGCCGTTGACGCCGAGTACGCCGATCTTGGCGCCCGGCAGGAAGGCCAGCGTGACGTTTTTTACGCATTCGCGGTGTCCGGGATAGACCTTGGTCAGATCCCGCATGGTGTAGATGTACTGGTAGGCGGCCATGGCGGCCCTTTCGGCGCTGAATGGGGAAAACCGGGGCGCAAGGTAGCGAAACCTAGGGCCCCGTCAAGTTTTGCACTTGGTCCGCCGGCCCGGGCCGGCGACGGGGCCAAAAAAGACCGCGGGGAACACCAGATGGTGCCCCCCGCGGCTTTTTTCAACCGCCCCGGCCGGTTAAGGACCGGGGACGTATCTTCACCGGCGCCCGATCAGGCGGCGCCGATTTTCTTCATGAACTCGCCGATCTCGATCTTGAGCTGTTCGCCCTGTTTGGCAAGCTCGCCCGAGGCGCCGAGCAGGTCTTCGGAGGCCTTGCCGGTCTCCTGGGCCGCCTGGGTCACGCCGACGATGTTCTGGCTGACGTCCTGGGTACCCTTGGACGCTTCCTGAACGTTGCGGGCGATCTCCTGGGTGGCCGCGCCCTGCTCCTCGACCGCCGCGGCGATGCCGCCCGCGATCTCGTTGATGCGCTCGATCGTTTCGGTAATGCCCTTGATCGCGTCGACCGCGTCCCGGGTGACGCTCTGCATCGCGGAAATCTGCGCCCCGATCTGCTCGGTCGCCGTCGCCGTCTGGTTGGCGAGGCTCTTTACCTCGCTCGCCACCACGGCGAAGCCCTTGCCCGCCTCGCCCGCGCGCGCCGCCTCGATCGTGGCGTTGAGTGCGAGGAGATTGGTCTGGCTGGCGATGTCGTTGATCAGGTTCACCACCTCGCCGATCTTCTGCGCGGCTTCCGCCAGGCCCTGCACCGTCTGGTTGGTGCGCTGGGCGTCCTCCACCGCCTTGCGGGCGATGGTGGCCGATTGGGAAACCTGGCTGGAGATCTCGTTGATCGAGGACGACAGCTCCTCGGCGGCGCTCGCCACCGTCTGCACGTTGTGCGAGGCCTGCTCGGCCGCCGCCGCGACCGACGAGGCCTGGCGGTTGCTCTGCTCGGCCACCGCCGACATGGATTCGGCCGTGCCGCGCAGCTCCGTCGAGGACGAAGCCACCGCATCGACCACTTCGCGCACGCGGTTCGCAATGTTGATCTGGTCGGTCAGAACCTGCCAGGACACCATCGGGCCGACGTAGCTGCCCTTCTCGTCCCTGATCGCGGCCACCATCAGGCGAAGCGTCTGGTCGCCCAGCTTGATGTTGGCGGTATGCGGCAGGTTCTTCGGATCGGCCAGCATGCGGCGCTGGTGTTCGGGGTTCTTGTGGAAGATGTCCACGCAGGAGCCCAGCACCTGATCGGCCTTGACCGGCAGAAGGTGCTCGATCGTCCTGAGCGTCGCCTTGCTGGTCGCGTTCAGGTAGTTGATCTTGAAGTCCTTCGGGTCCAGCGTCATGACGTTGACCGGCATCTGGTCGACCATCGTCAGAAGACGCTTGGTTTCGGCGTCGGCCTTCACCTTGTCCGTCACCACCGCCCAGCTCACGGTCGGGCCGACGTATTCGCCCTCGGTGTTGTAGAGCGCGGTGATGTTGAGGTCGAGGTATTCGCCGCCGATCTCGATCACCGCGTGGTGCGGCAGGTTCTTCGGATCGGCCAGCATGCGGCGCTGGTGTTCGGGGTTCTTGTGGAAGACGTCGATGCAGGTGCCGACCAGTTGTTCGGCCGTGACCGGCATGACGTGCTGAAGCGCCTTGACCGTCTCCAGGGTCTTCTTGTTGGCGTAGTTGATCTTGAAGTCCTTGAGATCGGCACTCATCACGTTGATCGGCAGGTTCTCGACGATCTGGGTCAGGCCGTTGGCCTTGCCCACCGCTTCCTTGAGCTTTTCCATCGCCCGCCACAACACGCCGATTTCGTCGCCGCGATCGGCGCCGGCGATGTCGAAACGGGTGCGGCCCCGGGCCAGGAGTTCGATCGCTTCCGCCGCGCGCGCGACCGGGCGCGAGGCCAGCTTGCCGAACCCGAAGCCGGCGACAAGGACGGTCACGGTCAACACACCAAGCAGAACCAGGACGACGTTCATCAGCCCATACCAGACGGCGAAGGCTTCTTCCATCGGCGCGCGCACCAGCATGGCCCAGCCGAGGCCGGGATAGCCGAGCGCGCCCTTGCTGGCGTGATAGCCTGCCGCCTGCTCGATCTTCTTGCGGACGTGAGTGGCGATCATGCTGCCCGACTTGCCCTCGATACCGAGCTTGGCCGCAATGACGCCCGCCGCAGCCAGGTTCAGCTTGCCGATGACGTTCCAGTCGCGCTTGTAGCCGGCAAGATCCTTGAAGCCGCGCGCCTTCGGATCGTAGTCCACCAGCACGACACCGGTCTTGTTGAGCAGCGTGACCTCGGCGCTCGGCATTTCGCCGTCGTTCAGTTCCTTGTAGGTGTGGGAGATGATTTCCTCGACCAGGCCGAAATCGGCGAAGTTGACCCACACGCCCACCGTCTTTCCGGCTTCGTCCTTCACCGGCGCGGCGAAGGTCATGACGAACCCGTCATCGCCGTAGATTTTCGACACCAGGTCGTTGCGGGCGACGTCTTCCACCACCGTGCCGGTGAGCGTGTCGCTCCTGGTGAATTCGCCGGCCAGCGCCTTCTTGAGCCAGGACGCATCGGCAAAGGACTGGCCATAGAGAGCGTCCGTGTCGAGCGGCTTGCCGTCGGCCTTGACCGTATTGACGGCGACGACCTTGCCCTGGGGCGTGACCAGCATCATCAGCTTGTAGATGCCGTAGCCGGTGACGTAGCCGTCCATCGCCTTGGCGAGCCGATTGCCCTTGCCCCAATAGTTCGGGCTCTGGGCGGCGATGTTGAGGCCGAAGGCCTGCACGTCGCCGTAGCGTTCGAACAGGTTGCGCTCGACCGTCTGGATGCTCTGGGCAGCGAAGGCTTCCATCTGCGCGCCCAACTGGCGCTCCATGTCGGCGGTCTTGAAATGCAGGAAGCCGTAAACGATCAGCAACGGCGCGATGGCGAAGACGACGAGCAGCAGCGCGAGCTTCGCCTGAATGTTGAAAATGCCGACCTTCGGCTTGGCCGCCGTGTCGGCGCCCGCCATATCATCGACCTTGTTGTTTCGACCCAGAGCCATGGCGTTCCCATCCTTCTTTCGAGTTCCTGCACCTGCCCACGTGGCCCGAACACATTTTCGGCCCGAGGGCGCCAAGCCCGAGCGCGAGCGATTAACGCTAACGATCAAGGGCATAGGCCTTCGGTTTTAGGGGGAACTGGTTAAAATTCGCTTACAAAGCAAATTAAAAGCGGCCTAATGTCAAAATTACATGATTTAATCTAGATGATAACACTTATCTTTTAATAATTACGCATCTATCCTTATGCGTTAATACTTGACGATTATCTGGCGATTTGTTCTAACTCAAAAAGCCGTTGGGAAAACTCCTCGGCGTTTCGTGCTTGCGCGATGCGGCGAGGTACGGGACGGCAAAATCAGGCTCAGGGGCAGGCTCAGGGCAGGCACGGGGGAAAGCTGTGAAAGCGCTCATCATCGACGGCGAATGGATTTCCCGCGCCGGGCTTGCCCATCTGCTATCGCTCGTCGACGGCAAATGCTCCATCAAGGAGACCGACAGCCTGGCCGAAGCGATCGAATTTCTCGCCGGTCAGAATTTCGACATCTGCCTGGTCGATCCGGCTCTGCCCGAAATCAATCCGCTGGAAGTCGTCCGCCGGCTGCGCGGCGCGGCGCCGGAAATCCCCATCGCCGTCGTCAGCGACCGCGAATCGCGCCATTTCGCCCTGCAGGCGATCGAGAGCGGCGCCCAGGCCTTCATCCTCAAGCGATCGAGCGCCGACGACATTCGCCTCGCGGTCGAGCGGGTTCTGGCAGGTGAAATGTTCCTCCCCGCCAAACTCCGGGAAATGAACGAAAGGGATACCCCGCCCGCCGGCATGGCCGAAGCCGCGGCGCCCTTCCTCGCGGCAGAAGGACGCACGCCGGTCTCCATACTCACCCCGCGCCAGCGCGACGTTCTCGGCCTGATCGCCACGGGCAAGCGCAACGCCGAAATCGCCCGTGTGCTCGAAATTTCCCCGCGCACGGTGCAGATCCATGTCTCGACGATCCTCAAGCTGCTCGGCGTCGGCAACCGTACGGAAGCGGCCCTGCTGGCGCGCAAGCACGGGCTCGGCGGCTGAAGCCGGCAACCGGGCGTTAATATATTTCCTTTAGCCTATCCCCCGCTATGCATGATGTCTGAGACACCATGCACAGGCGTATTCGTTTCGTGTTTTTCGCGTTTAGGGGATCGCGATGAAACTCGACCGGCGACAGGAATCGGAAACGGACCGCCAGCACCTGTGCGACGCGCTCTCCGCATTGCGCGAGGGTTGCCGCAATCGCTGCGCCCCTTGCGAGCCCTGTTGCCCGCGGCCGCAGGACCGACGCTGTTCCCCCTTCTGTCCCGAGATGCGCGAGGCGCTGTCGAGCGACCCGGCGAACGAACCTCTCGAAGCGGGCATCGCGCCGCTCGTCTATCAATTGAAGAAACTCGGCGTCTTTCAGCCCTTCTGGTCCTGCGAAGGACATTACGGACCCGACGGCGATCTGTGGAAATCGCCGCGGGTCTGGTTCTTCAGCAACAACGTCGTGCATACGCGCGTTCTGGCCGAAGTCCTGAGCGAGTTGCGCTTGCGCAACGCCATCGTCTGCCGGTGGCAGGTCGCGCTGGCCTTCTGCGAGCCGCACAACAGCGGCGCGGCCTTCGCGCTGGAACCGATGCCCGACGAACGGGCGAGCCTCGGCCAACTTCAATCCGACGCGCGACGCATCGCCCGGTCCCTGCCGGACATGCTGGAAGAACAGATCACGCGCATCGAGCGGGCGCTCAAAATCTCCTGAAATCCGGGGACGTGGCCCGCCGGACCTGACCCCCCCCCCCATCGTCGGGGTGCAGGCCGTCAGGCGGCGCGGGACGGCGTTCTGCCGCGCCGCGGGGCGCCGTCCAGATCGATGCGCTCGCCAAGAAACGGCACCATCGCCGGCCAGCCCAGTTCATCCTCGATGCGTGCGCGCAAGGCATCCGCCGCCTCGGGCTCGCCATGGGTGACGATGACGCCCCGGGGCGCCTCGGGCAGGCGGGCGAGCCAGGCCATGATTTCCGAAGCCCCGGCATGGGCCGACAGCATCGACAGGTTATGCACCTCGGCCTTCACCGGGACCTGCTCGCCGTGAATCTTGACGCTGGGCGCACCGCCCACGAGATGCGCCCCGCGCGTGCCGACCGCCTGATAGCCCGTGAAAACCACGGCGCTTTTCGGATCGCGCAGGTAGACCTTGAGGTGGTGCAGAACGCGCCCGCCCGAGGCCATGCCGCTCGCCGACAGGATGACCTTGGGATAGTGGTTGGCGTCGAGCGCCTTCGACTCCTCCACCTCGCGCACGTAGCGCGCCCCTTCGCAGATCAGCGTGCAGTGGCGCGCGCTCAGGCGCTGCTCGGCGCGGTGGCGGCACATCAGGTCGCTGGCCGACTGGGCCATCGGGCTGTCGAGAAAGACCGGCAGGTCGGGAATGCGCGAGGCGCGCTTCAGCCGGTCGATGTAATAGAGAATCTTCTGCGCCCGGCCGACGGCGAAGGCGGGAATGACCACGCTGCCGCCGCGCGCGGCCGCGCGCACGATGATTTCGGCCAGCGCGGCTTCCGCGTCTTCCTTCGGGTGCTCGCGGTCGCCGTAGGTGCTTTCCACCACCACCCAGTCGGCCGCCGGCGGCGCGGCGGGCGCCTTCATGACCGGATCGCGCGTCCGGCCGAGGTCGCCCGAAAACAGCACCCTGCGTCGCCCCGCCGAAATCAGCACCGACGCCGCGCCCAGGATATGCCCGGCGTAGGACAGGCGCGCGGTGAAGCCCCTGGCCACGGCGCGCGGCTTGTTGAAGGACATGGCGCGGAAATGCGGCAGGACGGCTTCGGCCTCGGCCCGCGTATAGAGCGGCAGGGCCGGATGATGTTTGCTCAGCTTGTGGCGGTTGAGGAAGGCCGCCTCCTGCTCCTGCAGGAAGCCCGCATCGGGCAGCAGGATGCCGCACAGATCGATGGTCGCGGGACTGGCCCATACCACGCCCTTGTAGCCCGACTTGTAGAGAAGCGGCAGCGCGCCCGAATGATCGATATGCGCGTGGCTCAGCACCACGGCATCGACATTGCCGGGCGCGAAGCCGAGCCCCTTCCAGTTGAGCAGGCGCAGCTGCTTGACCCCCTGGAACAGGCCGCAGTCGACCAGAACGTGCCGCCCGCCCGAAGCGAGCAGGTATTTCGAACCGGTGACCGTGCCGGCGGCGCCGGCGACGAGAAGCTCCATGCCGCCCTCCGGCCGCCTGCGCGGCCGCCTCGATAATGGCCGCCTGCGCGGCCGCCCGATAATGGCCGCCTGCGCGGCCGTTCAGCCGCCCCAGATGTCGCGCGCCACTTCGGCCAGGCGGGCGAGCTTGGCCTCCTGCTGTCCGGGCGTCATCACGCCGTCGACCGAGGAAGAAAACCCGCATTGCGGCGAGATGCCGAGCCGGTCGAGATCGACCACCTTCGCCGCTTCCATGATACGCGCCTTGAGGGCCGCGGCGCTTTCCAGCTCGCCCGCCTTGGTCGTCATCGCCCCGATCACCACCGTCTTGTCGTCGGGCAGCGCCGCGAGCGGCGAGAAGGTTCCGGCGCGCGGGCTGTCGTATTCGAGGAAGTAGAACCGCGCCCTGAGCTTGCGGAACAGCTTTTCCGCCACGTCGTCGTAGCCGCCCGCCGCCTGCCAGTGGCCCGCCTTGTTGCCGCGGCACAGATGCACGCCGACGGCGACGCCCGGCGGCGCGCCAGCGATCACGGCGTTGACCGCGTCCGTGTAGACATCGAGAAGGTCCTGCCACCTGTCGCCGCGCGCGGCCAGGCCTTCGCGGATCTTCGGATCGCCCAGCTTGGCGATCGAGGTTTCGTCGAGCTGGATATAACGGCAGCCGGCATCGGCCAGCGCCTTCATTTCCTGGTGATAGGCGGCGGCGAGGTCCGACCAGAAATCGTCGAGGTTGGAATAGACGTCGCGCGAGATGTTGGCCCGGCCCGAGCGGAAATGAATGTAGGCCGGCCCCGGCAGCGTCACCTTGGGCAGCGCCGTGGTGACGCAGGACTTGAGGAACCTGAAATCATCGACGTTGGTCGGCCCGGCCCAGCGCACCTTGTCGTAAATCTGCGGCACGCGCTGAAGGATGACGTCGCCCTTCGAATCCGTGTAGGAGAAGTTGCCGCCGAGATCGGGGCCCTCGCGCAGGCCCGTGATGCCGTGGGTGGTGAAACTGTCGGAATAGGTGTCGCGCCGGAATTCGCCGTCGGTGGCGATGCGAAAGCCGTGGCGCTCCTGCATCCGGACCGCGGCGCGGATTTCCGTATCTTCGACCCGGCGCAGTTCGGCCGCATCGATTTCGCCCGAGGCAAAGCGCTTGCGCGCATCCTTGACCGCCTGCGGGCGCAGCAGGCTGCCGATCAGTTCGGCGCGGAACGGCGGATTGTGGGGGGCATGGGCCATGATTTTTTCTTTCTTGCGGTTGGACGCTACGAACGGGGTTTCTGCCCGGAAGGGAGCCAGGCGAGCGTGAGCCGGGTCTCGCGCCCGGGCACGGGGAATATCTGCTGCGTCCGGCAGGCTTCCGCCGCCTCGTCGGGCGGCAGGCGCGCATCCCACAGGTGACCGGAATAACGGCAGCCGGTGACGTCGCCGGACGCATCGGAAGCGAGCCACAGCGCGCAAGGCACCATCACGTCGGCGGGCAGGCCGCGGCCGGTGATGCGGCCGTCGCCGAAGCGCGTGTTCACGGCGCCGCCCGGTTCCAGCACGTTGACGGTGACGCCGGTGCCGAACAGGTCCTCGGCCCAGGCGATGGTCGCCGCTTCGAGCGCCGCCTTGGACGGGCCGTAGGGCGTGTTGTAGGGCCGGTGCATGGCATCGACGCTTTTGGAGATATTGATGATCCGCCCCCAGCCGGCGGCGATCATGTGGGGCGCGCAAGCGCGCGCCATGAGGAAGGGCCCGTCGATATTGGTGCGGTTGACCTCGACGTAGCCTTCGGGATCGGCTTCGAAGAAGGGCACCCGGCGCTTGCCGCCGACGGCGACGTAGCGCCCGCTCTTGCCCGCGGTGTTGACGAGGATATCGAGCCGGCCGAACGCCTTGATCGTTTCCGCCGCCACCTTCCGGCAGTCCGTCCACGAGCCGACGTCGCCGACAAGGGCCAGCGCGCGGCCGCCCGTCGCCTTGCCCGCCGCGGCGATGGCGGCGCAGGCTTCGTCAAGCTCGCCACGGATGGCGCCCGCCGTCTCGTCCGAGCCGGGGGCCGCGGTGATGACGACGCCCGCGGCCCCGGCGCGGGCGAAGGCCAGGGCCATTTCGCGGCCCATGCCGCGCGCCCCGCCCGTGATCAGGGCGACGCGGCCCTTCAGGGGTATGTCGTGGCTGGTTTCGCCCAATTCGGCTCTCCCGTGTTTCGGTCCGTTTTATCGTTGGCCCGATTGTAGCAAGC
>CAXRES010000115.1:0-31375 GCA_964229575.1 Alphaproteobacteria bacterium | reverse complement strand
GCCGGTCGATCACCCGGAAAAGGGGCCGTTCGGCCAGTCGCTCTATTTCAAGGACCCGAGCGGCAATTTTCTCGAACTTCTGTGGCGGCGCGACGAGGACGTGAAATACGGCAAGGGCCTCGGGCTCGACGTCGGCTGAGGCTGAAAGCGGAAAGGAACACCGACATGTCGGTCGAGACGGCAGAAGGAAGCGCAGGCGGAAGCGAAGCGGCATTGACCGCGCGCGCGCTGTCCCATCTCGTCATCGAGGCCGACGACCTTGCCATTGCCGATTTCTACCGCGATGCCCTGGGCTTCACCGCGGCGGGCAGCGACCTGATCGCCGAATGCGGCGCTTCCGTCGCGCTCAACGCCGCGGGCGGCGGCCTTCTTGTGGTGAGCCGGCGCACCGGCCGCCCCGACCTCTCCGCCACCGGCGTCCACCATGCCATCGCAGTCGGCCCCAAGACGCGCGAGCGCATCGCCGGCGCGCTCCTCTCCGAGGGCATCGAGGTCAAGACCTGCAAGGAAGACCGCCCGGCCGAAGCCGGGGACAATTTCTACTTCACCGATCCGGCGGGCAACCGGGTCCAGATCGTCACGCGCGCCGGGCTCGACGGCGGGCCGCCCGCCCTCGACCACGCCGCCGTGCAGGTCGCCAACATGTGGTGGGCGGAAGTGTTCTATACGCAGACGCTGGCCTGCGCGGTCGAGCATCGCGTCGGCTGGAAGACCGAGGACTATTCCCGCGCCCGGCTTTGGGCGGACGGCAAGGAAGACATGGCGCCGGGCACGCGGCGGCGCGACAAGCGCTACAGTTCCATCGTCAACAACAAGACCGTGGCGCGGGTCAACCTGCAGATATACCTGAAGCTCGGCCAGGTGCCCTTCGCCCTCTACCTCGCCAACCAGCATTTCCAGGAACCGCCCGAAGAAATCCTCGTCGGCACGCCGCGCACCGCCTTCGCCGTCGAGGCCGACGTGATCGACGGCGTGCGACGCAGGCTCGACGCGGCGCGCTGGCCGAACATGGTCGCGTCGCCGTCCGGCGGCCCGGTGCGCCGGGCGCTCTATTTCAAGGATCCCGGCGGCAATTTCATCGAACTCAGCCTGCGCCGCTGACCCGGCGACCAGGCAGGACCTTCAAGCAACGACATCAACAGGGACAGCCAGAGAGAGAACCATGGCCCAGCTTCACGAGTACCCCCGCTTCTCCCACGCCGAACGCGACCGCCGCTGGAAGATCGTGCGCGCCGCGATGGCGGCCCAGGGCATCGACGTCATCGTCTGCCCGAACAACACCGGGCACTCCACCGACTTTCAGGCCAACTGCCGCTGGCTGAGCCATGTCGGCGGCGGCGGCGATGCCGACATCGCCGTAGTCTTTCCGCTGAACGGCGACATCACCGCCATCGCCACCTCCGCCGCGCCGCGCTGGCCGACCGTGCAGGACTGGACGCTGGACGTGCGCGAAGCGCGGCGCAACTACGGCAAGGTCGCGGTGCAGCGCCTCAAGGAACTGAACGTGGAGAACGGCGTCATCGGCATCACGGGCCTGGGCGAAATCGCCGGCACGCGCACCCCCGAAGGCACCGTCAGCCTCGGCTTCTGGCGCCAGGTGCGCGAGGCCTTCCCCAACGCCAGGCTGGTGGACGCCTCCAACATTCTTGTCCATGCCCGCTACGTCAAGAGCGACGAGGAAATCGCCGCCCTGCAGAAGTCCATCGACATCATCGAGGAAGGCATCAAGGCGAAGATCGCGACGGCCCGGCCCGGCGTGAAGGACTGGGAGGTCTGGGCCGCGGCGCAGTACGCCATGATGAAGAACGGCTCGGAAATTCCCGTGCACTGCAACTGGATATCCGGCCCCAACGTCGTGCGCACGCTGACGCGCCCGTCGCATCGCATCCTTCAGCGCGGAGATCTCATCATCAACGAACTGGAAGCCAACTGGATGGGATACCGCTCCCAGGCCGTGCAGCCGGTATTCGTCGAGGTGGCCAATCCGGTACACCTCGAACTCATCAAGGTGCAGCGCGAAGTGTTCGAATCGGTGCGCGAGAAGCTCAAGCCGGGCGTCACGGTGCGCGAGATCGCCGAAGCCTCCGAAGCCGCCGGCAAGAAGGCTTCGCCCGCGAGCGGCCCCGCGGCCGGCGCCGAAGCGGGCGTTACCATGCACGGCCGCGGCGCCGGCGACGACGGTCCGATCGTCACCGGGCATGCGCGCGATCCCGAGCAGCTCGCCACCCAGCTCAAGGAAAACATGGTGTTCATCTTCAAGCCGCACGCCAACACGCCGGGGCGCAAGCATATCTGCACCTGGGGCGACACCGTGCGGATCACGCCGAAGGGCGGCCAGCGCATGGGCAAGCGTCCGCACGACCTCGCCATCGCGGGGGGCTGAAGCCGTCGCGGCGCGAGCGGCGGGATTGCAGTACGCTGTGGGAAAGGCGGGTCGGCGGCACGGCCCTCACGATGGAATAGGGAGCGCATGATGAACCGGATCATTCTCGCACTGGCGGCCTCGTCCGTCCTGTCCCTCGCCGCCGCTGCGGTCACGGCGGCCGAACTGCCCGCCGCCACCAAAGCGATGCTGGCCAAGACCAAGCTGCCCGATAGCGTGCTTTCGGGCCTCGATCAGGAACTGGAAGTTCCCGCGGCCTGGATCGAGGAGGCCAAGGCCAGGAAGAAGCTGGTCATCCTTTCGACCTGGGACGACAACCAGTTCCGCGACATGATCGCGCCGTTCAGGGAACGCTATCCGTTCATCAACGTCAGCTATTCGCGCTCCTCCTACAATCAGCGCGTGGTGCGGACCCTGATCGCCTGGAAGGAAGGCCAGCACCTGACCGACCTCGTGACCGGATTCGGCGGCGGCTATTTCCTGCTGCGCGACGCCGGCGCGCTCGCCGACATGCGCGATATTCCCAACTTCACCCGAACCGTGCCCGCCAACATGCGCGATCCCAACGGAAACTGGGTGGGCCAGCGCCTGCGCTACTGGTGCATTTCCTACAACACCAAGCTGGTGAAGAAGGAAGACCTGCCCAGGACCTGGGAAGATCTGCTGACCAGCGCCGCCTGGCACAACAAGAAGATCGGCCTGGTCAACCGCCCGCAATTGTGGCTGCTCATGCTGTGGGGCGAAAACGGCGGAGACTGGACCAGGCGCTACATGCAGGACTTTCTCGAAAAGGTGAAGCCGCAGATGCGCAAGGAAGGCACCAACGCCATGGTGGCGCTGACGGTGGCGGGCGAGTTCGTCGCCTCGATGCCGTCGGCGGCCTATCGCACCAAGCAGTACCTCGACCGCGGCGCACCCATCAGCTGGCATTGCCCGGAGCCGGTGCCGCTCGCGGTTTCCGAGATGGGCATCCTCAACGGCACGCCCAATCTCGCGGCGGCCAAGATTTTCACCAACTGGTTCCTGTCCAAGGAAGGCCAGGTTTCGCAATTCGCCGCCGACCAGGCGCCGCCCGTGCACAAGGATC
Source organism: Alphaproteobacteria bacterium (assembly GCA_964229575.1). Taxonomy (GTDB): domain Bacteria; phylum Pseudomonadota; class Alphaproteobacteria; order SMXQ01; family SMXQ01; genus WHSO01. Next base: position 27,905 of record CAXRES010000115.1, on the reverse strand, counting down.
TGCAGACCAAGGATTTTCTCGCCTTCCCCGACCAGGTGATCGGCCGCAAGATCGCCTTCCGCGGCCCCGAAGCCGAGGACGTCACCAAGGGCATGTTCGAGGCCTGGGACGTGCTATGGAAGAAGTATTCGGGCGACGACAGGCTCGCGACCCTCAAGGTCACGGCCAGGCTCGAAGCGGTCAAGCAGCGCGGGCGCATCATCGCCTTCCAGTATCAGGGCAAGACGCGCGAATTCGAGGTTTCCGGCAGCCGCACCAACCTGACCATCGGCGGCAAGAAGACCAGCCGCGCTAACCTGAAGCCCGGTATGGAATGTGCCATCGAAGGGCCCGACGGCGGCAAGGAAGCCGCCGTGGTCATCTGCAAGTAGCGGGAAACGAGGCAAGGAGAGCAACCCATGGCCCTTAACGGCGCCTTTTCGCATCTTGTGGTGGAATGCGCGGACCTCGACAAGTCCGAGGCCTTCTACCGCGACGTCATCGGGCTCGACGCGCTCGGACGGAACCTGGTCGCCGACAACCGGCCCAACTCGCTTCTGGCGATGAACACGCGCCAGCGCGTGCTTCTGGTGGAATCGGGCGAGGTGCCCCCCTACCCCGGATCGGGCGGGTCGATCCATCATGCCTGGCTGCTCACCCTCGATCAGTTCAAGGCGGCGCGAGATCGGCTGGAGGCGGCCGGCTACAAGACCGGCATCGACCCGCGCCAGAGCTTTCGCGCCGTCGGCGAATACAACATGGACATCATCGATCCCGACGGGAACCGCTTCCAGATCCAGGCCTTCGGCGAGGAAGGCAGCGAAGTCCTGCGCTCGGGCGCGGGCACCGTCGTCATGGGACACATCGACGAATTTCCGGTCGGCAGCGTGACGCGCCACCAGAAGGGCCGCTTCTACCTGGTGCGCGAGGACGCGGGATTCCTCGCCGTATCGTCGTGGTGCACGCACAAGAACGGTCTCACCATCTGGCAGAAGGAAAGCTGGCACTTCTACTGCCCGTTCCACGGCGCCAAGTTCGACCGCACGGGCTGCTATGTCGGTCACATGGGTTGTGCGCCGATGCGCCTCAACCCGCTGCAGATCGACGCGGCGGGACAGGTCGTCGTCGATACCGACAGATTTTATTCGCGCCCGCGCTATCATGCGGGTCAGGCCGTCCCGGCGCGGCCGGGGGCTAAATTCGATACGACGGGAATGATCGAACTTCCCGCCCGCGACGAAAAGGACGCGCGTGAAAGCGCGAAAATAGGAGACTGAACATGGCCGGCGTCGAAAGCATTTCTCACAGCGGCATCTGCGTGCATGACCTGAAGGCGGCCGAGGATTTCTACTGCAAGGTTCTCGGCGCCAGCGTGCACAGCCGCGTCAACTTCAAGACCCAGGACGCGTTGCGCGGCCGTTCGGTGCACACGTCGCTGATGCTCGACGACTATCTCTTCGCCATCATGCTGAGCGAGGACTGGATGGGCCAGCCGCCGCCGGAAGTCCTGCGCGGCGAGAACCGCGTGCGCCATGCCTTCTGCGTGCCCAGGGCGCGCTTCGCCGGGATCGTCGACGATCTCAAGGCCAACGGCATCCCCTTCGAAGGCCCGGTCAGCCACCCGGCGCACGGGCCCTTCGGCGAATCGGTCTATTTCCGCGACCCGACGGGCAATTTCCTCGAAGTTCTGTGGCGGCGCGACGAAGGCGCCGACTACAACGAGGTTCAGCCGCTCGGCCACGGCGGCCAGGGCGCCTGAACGGACCATTTTCTGCAATGCCGGACCGGATCGGCCCGGACCAGATCGGGAGAGTGACATGACCAGAGGCAACGTCATTACGACCTTCATCGCCACCGCGCTTTTCGGCGCGCTCGCGGCCGGCGCCGGCACGGCGACGGCGGCCGATCTGCCGAAGTCCACCCAGGCGATGATGAAGGAATTCAGCCTGCCGCCCGAGATTCTCGACGGCCTCGATGCCGAACTACAGGTCTCCGCGGCATGGCTCGATGCGGCCAGGAAGGAAAAGACCGTCATCGTCAGCGGCAGCTGGGATCTCGACCAGTTCGAGCAGATGGTCGGGCCGTTCCGCGAACGCTACCCGTTCATCGACTTCAAGTACGCGCGCGCGACGCGCCATGACCGCGTGATCAAGCCGCTGCTCGCCTACAAGGCGGGGCGCGTCACCGTCGACCTGATTTCCGGTGTCGGCGCCTATTTCACCAAGTTCCGCGAGGTGGGCGCGATCATGGATTTCAGCGAGCTGCCCAACTGGAAGAACGTGCCCGACGGCATGAAGGACAAGAACGGCGGCTGGGTCGGCCAGCGCCTGCGCTACTGGTGCCTCGCCTACAACAAGAACGCGCTCAAGAAGGCTGACCTGCCGAGAACATGGGACGACCTGCTCACCAACCCCAAATACCGCAACGGCAAGATCGGCATGGGCAACCGGCCGAACCTGTGGCTGCTCTCCATGTGGGACCTCAAGGGCGAGACCGCGATTCGCGATTACGCCAACAAGCTGTTCACCGACGTCAAGCCGCAGTTGCGCAAGGAAGGCATGAATGCGCTGATCAGCCTGGCCTCGGCCGGCGAATTCGACATCGCCTTGCCGTCCGCCGAGTACCGCGTCAGCCAGATGGAGCGCAAGGGCGCGCCGATCAGCTGGCACTGCCCGGAACCGGTGCCGATGGCGATTTCCGAGATGATCGGGATCAAGGGGCCGCGCCAGAACGCGACGAAGCTCTTCGCGAACTGGTTTCTCTCCAAGGAAGGCCAGGTCGCGCAGTATGCGTCGAACCTCGCGCCGCCCGTGCACAAGGACCTGCGCCGGCGCGAGTTCCTCGCCTACCCGGATGAAATCCTCGGCCGCAAGGTTGCCTTTCGCGAACCCGAGGAAATGGAAAACGACCTCGCCAAGCTGATGCGTTTCTGGGATCCGATGTGGTTCTCGGCCAAGGGGCTCAAGATCGAGGTCGTCTCGGCGAAGCTCGACGAAGTCACCGGCAAGGGCGCCGCCGTCAAGTTCAAGGCCGGAGCCGCGCAGCACACCGCGCGCATTTCGGGCTCGCGCACGACGATCGAAATCGACGGCGTCGACGGCCAGCGCGCCGAGCTGAAAGCCGGAATGGCCTGCGAGATCGTCTATCCGGGCAACGGCCAGGAAGCCCTCAAGATCGACTGCAAGAAGGAATAGATCCCGGCGAGGCGGGCGAAAATACGGCGGCCCCCCGACCAGGGGCCGCTTTTTTTTTACGGACGCCGCTCGGCCTCGAGCGCGCCCACCATGGCGCGACGGCGGGGAGCCACCCAGATGCAGGCCACCAGCATCAGCGCCGCGGCCGCGGCAAAAGCCACGCGCAGACCGAAAACTTCCGCGATCGCGCCGAGCGCGAGCGCGCCCAACGCGGGCAGCCCGCGATAGATGAGGGTGTAAAGCCCCATGACGCGCCCGCGCAGGTCGTCGGTCAGTGCCGACTGGATCAGCGCCTGGGTGCCGGTGGACATCACGGTGAGCGCGAACCCCGTCCCCGCGCCGAAAAGGACGGCGACCCACAGATTGGCGGTGGCGATGAAACCGAAGGTAGCCAGGGCCACCATGGCCCCGCCCGCCAGCACGACGGTGGTCAGCCCGCCGACCCGCCCCCGCATGGCGATCCAGCTTGCCGACAGGGTCGCGCCCACCCCCATGGAGGCGGTGAGCCAGGCAAGCCCCGTCGCGCCCGCGTCGAACACGGCGCCGGCGAAACCCGGCAGCATGTCCTGCAACGGACGCAGGCAGATCGACACCGCCGTCATCAGGATGAACAGCGGCCAGATGCCGGCATGACCGCGCACATAGGTCAGCGCCACGCCGATGTCACCCAGGATGTTCCGGCCCTTGTGCGGCCGGCGGTCGGAAAAATCGAGCTGCATCTTCATAAGAAGCAGCACGAACCACAGTTCGGTCAGGGCGTTGGCGGCGAAGCAGACCTCGATGCCGCCGAAGGCGATCATCGGCGCGGCGAGCGCCGGGCCAATGAAACGCGACGCATGAAAAAGCGCCGAGTCGGTGGCTATGGCGGTGGCGAAATCGGCGTGCGGCACGGTGCGCGGGACGATGGCATGGCGCGCGGTCGAGGCAAACGGATGGACGATGCCGCCCAACAGCGCCAGCAGCAGCAGAAGCTCGATCCGCATCCAGCCGACGAAGGTGAAAAGCGCGAGCGCCGCGGCGATGGCGGCATTGAGCCACTGGGTGATGATCTGCAGCCGCACCGGATCCTGACGGTCGGTGAAGGCCCCGGCGAGCGGGGCGAGCAGGATCATCGGCGCCAGATCGGCGGCCGCGATGATGCCGAGCCAGGTGGGCGATTCGGTCAGTTCCCACGCGAGCCAGCCCATGCCGAGGCGCTGCATCCACAGGGTGACGAGATTCGGCCCCATGCCGCCCATGAACAGGGCGTACTCGCGATAGCCGAAGACGCGGACGATGGGCACGAAGGGCGCTGGCAGAGCCATGAATCTATCCTGACGGTGAGCGGACGGGGGCGGGCTGGCACCTGTTTAGCACGGATCGCCGTGCCGGTCAGAACAGGCCCTCGATCAGACCGTTGCGATCGAGCCCGATACCGAGCGCGGCCGGATGACGCGGCAGGCCCGGCATGGTGACGATGGCGCCGCACACGGCGACCACCAGACCGGCGCCCGCCGACAGCCGCACCTCGCGGATCGGCACGACGTGGCCTGCGGGCGCGCCGAGCAGCTTCGGGTCGGCCGAAAAGCTGTATTGCGTCTTGGCCATGCACACCGGCAAATGGCCGAATCCCGCCTTTTCCAGATGGTCGAAGCGTGCGCGCACCGCGGCTTCGGCCGAGAGTCCCGCCGCGCCGTAAATCTCGCGCGCGATGGTCTCGGCCTTGCTCCACAGCGTCGCGTCATCGTCGTAGAGCAGCCGGAAACGGGCCGACGGCCCGTCGATGGCGGCGAGGACGGCGCGCGCCAGATCTTCCGCCCCCGCCCCGCCACGGTCGAAATGGTCGCAGGCGACGGCGGCGATGCCCGAGGCGGCGCAATCGCGGCGGACGGTCTCGATCTCCGGCTCGCTGTCCGTCGGAAAACGGTTGACCGCCACGACGACGGGAAGGCCGAACTTGCCGAGGTTGGCCACATGACGGCGCAGGTTGGCGATGCCGCGTTCGACCGCGGCGCAATCGGGCCGGGCGAGTGCCTCGCGCGCCACGCCGCCGTGCATCTTGAGGGCGCGCACGGTCGTCACCACCACGGCGCAATCGGGTTTGAGGCCTGCCTTGCGGCACTTGATGTCGAGGAATTTCTCGGCGCCGAGATCGGCGCCGAAGCCGGCCTCCGTCACCACATAATCGGCCAGCCTGAGGGCCGCGCTTGTGGCGACGATCGAATTGCAGCCATGCGCGATATTGGCGAAGGGACCGCCATGCACGAGCGCCGGGTTGTTTTCAAGCGTCTGCACCAGGTTGGGCGCCAGCGCGTCCTTGAGCAGGACGGCCATCGCGCCTTCGGCGCCGAGATCGCGCGCGCGCACGAACGAGCCGTCGCGCCTTTCGCCGATCACGATGTCGCCAAGCCGGGCCTTGAGGTCATCGAGGTCGCAGGCGAGGCAGAAAATGCTCATGACTTCGCAGGCCGCGGTGATGTCGAAATGCGCGTCCTGCGGTCGCGCATCCTCCTTGTCGCCGCGTACGCAGGTGAAATCGCGCAAGCCCCGGTCGTTCATATCGAGCGCGCGGCGCCAGGTGATCCGCGCGGGATCGATGCCCTGCTCGTTGCCCCAGTAGATGTGGTTGTCGATCAGCGCCGCCAGAAGGTTGTTGGCGGCGGCGATGGCGTGCAGATCGCCGGTGAAGTGCAGGTTGATGTCTTCCATCGGGATGACCTGGGACCGGCCGCCCCCGGTGGCACCCCCTTTCATGCCGAGGCAGGGGCCGAGCGACGGCTCGCGCAGCGCGATGATCGCCCGCTTGCCGATCAGGTTGAGCGCATCGCCGAGGCCGATGGTCGTCGTCGTCTTGCCTTCGCCCGCCGGCGTCGGCGAGGTCGACGTGACGAGGATCAGCTTCGCGCCTTTGCGTTCCGGCAACCGGGCGAGGTAATCGAGGGAAATCTTCGCCTTGTCGTGACCATAGGGGACGAGGTGGCGCGCGCCGATGCCGAGGCGTTCGCCCGCAAGCTCGACGATCGGGCGAAGGCGGCCCGCGCGGGCGATTTCGATGTTGGGACGGGGCCGCTCGGGCATGGCGCAACCTTTCTGCCGGCCCGTTGCTTGCGCCATGCGGACAACATTCGACGCAGGGGCCGTTTTCGCCCCGCGATGCTATTGCAGAAGCGTGGCCGGCGCCACCACGCGGCGCGGGCCGCGCATCAGTTCAGGCGCAACTCGCCGTCGATGTAGCGGAAGTCGGCGGCCTGCACGATACCGACGCTGGCCACCCGGATGCGGTGCAGCGGGCCCTCCAGGTTGTGGTGCCAGAAATCGAGGAACCTGCGCAGGACGGGGAACTGCGGCACGATGTCGTAGTCCTGCCAGACATAGGTCTGCAGGATGTCCTTGTGATCGGGCATGCGGTAGATGATTTCCGCCGTGGCTAGGCGGTAACCCTGAAGCTGCAACTCCAACGCGTTTCGGGACCGGTGCTCCATGATAGACCTCCAGAACGAAAGCTGCGGGCACAACCGAAAGCTACGGGACAAGGCTGCCACGGGCTTGTTACGGTCCGGTAAATTCCAGCATGGACTTATATTTATATCAATGAATTCTGCCAGTTAGCAGCATTCTCCCGGGAGTGCCGACAGCCGCCTCAGCGCCGCTTCTCGATCTCGGGCCGGCCCATCTTGGTGTAGGTCTCGTGGATCGCCTCGCCGGGCTCGCCACCGGCGCGCAGGTCTTCGCGGGTCTCCCAGTTGATGTGCTTGATGTTGTTCTGGTTGCCCGAACGGTTGCCCATCAGGATCATCGGACCGGCCCCGGTGTTCTCCAGCATGTAGAACGAGCCGCCGGTGATGAGCGCCGCCATGCCGGGGTCGAGTACCGCCTTGCCCCCGTCGGGGAAGTGCATGGTGCACTGGCCTTCGATGCAATAGAAGGTCTGGTCCTCGTTGTGGCAATGCATGTCGTCGTGATCGCCCGGATTGGGGTAGTAATGCACCCAAGCATGCATCTTGCGGGTGTTCATAACCACCGTGCGCTTCCTGGTGGCCCTGGCCAGTTCCGGACAGTTGATGACCTCGATCCCCATGGATGCCTCCCCATTCCGAATTTGGGCGTATTCTAGCCCCCGCTTCCCGGGCACTCAATCGCGGGCCCGGGGTAACTGTTCAAAACCCTTCGGCGCTTGGTAGAATGGCCCCGATCCGGCCATGGCCGCCGGAAAGCAAGAACCGGTCCCGGGGGCCAGTACGGGGGGATGACGACGGGCAGAACCGAACCCTTCACGCTCATCGGCGAGCGGGCCGACCGTAAGGGCCGAAGCATCGAAAAAAACACCGACAAGAATGCCCGGGCGCTGTACGGGCTCCAGCAACACCATGGCATCATCAGGGAGAACACGCGTGGTCGACATCAACACCCAGAATCTGGACGATCTGATCGAGGAACAAGGCAAGAGCATCAAGCGCGATCATTTCCGTGAAGGTGACGTGGTCGTCGTCACCGGCGCCGCGCGCGGCTTCGGCCGCACCATCGCCCGGCGCATGGCGCGCGAAGGGGCGAGGCTGGCGCTGTATGACATCGTTGACGACGAGGGCGAATACGTCACCCGGCTGTGCCGGGACCTGGGCGCCGAAGCGAAGTTCTTCCACTGCGACATGGCCGACGTCGCCAATATCCGCTCCGCCGCCAAGGCGGTACTCGATCACTACGGCACGGTCTACGCGGTGGTGAACAACGCCGGCATCAACCCGCGCTATTCGGCGCTGGAAGTGCCGGTCGAGGTCTGGGACCGTACCCTCAACGTGAATTTGCGCGGCACCATGTACAATTCCCAGGCCTTCGCCCCGGCCATGATCAAGGCGGGCCGCGGCGCCATCGTCAGCCTGGCCTCCGGGCGCGCCATCGAGGCAACGCCCATGGGCATCCATTACGCCGCCTCCAAGGCCGCGATCGTGTCGCTGACCAAGACGCTGGCGGCGGAATGGGGCAAGTACGGCATCCGCGCCAACGCCATCATTCCCGCCGCGTCCGAAACCCGCCAGCCGCTCGAAGCCGTCGGCGTGACGCTGGAAGACCTGCGCGAGCGCGGCACGAGCACGCCCGCCGGGCGCGTCGGCCACCCCGACGACATCGCCGGCATGGTCCGCCTCCTGCTGTCCGAAGACGCCGCCTTCATCACCGGCCAGTCCATCGCCATAAACGGCGGCCGCATCATGCTGCCGTAGGCGAGGCCCGACGATGCTCTACCGCACGCTGGGTCGCGACGGCCTCAAGGTTTCCGCGCTGGGCATCGGCGGGCGGCGGCTGTCCGATGCCCACACGGAAACGCAGAACGACGACGCGCGCGCGCAAGAACTGGTCGACCGCGCCATCGCCGAGGGCGTGACGCTGGTCGACAGCGCCGACGTCTACGCCGACGGCGAGAACGAAAGGATGTTCGGCCGCATCCTGGCGGGCGGGCGGCGCGACAAGGTCGTGCTCTGCACCAAGTTCGGCTTCATCACCAGGCCCGACGGCAGCCGCGGCGTCGATGGGCGCCCCGATTACGCCGTCGCCGCCTGCGAAGCGAGCCTCAGGCGCCTCCGTACCGAGGTCATCGACCTCTATTACCTGCATCGGGTCGATCCCGATGTGCCGGTCGAGGACACGGTGGGCGCCATGGTGCGGCTCAAGGAACAGGGCAAGATTCGCCACATCGGCCTGTCCGCGGCGACGGCACAGGATATCCGTCGCGCGGCCAGGGTGGCGCCCATCACGGCGCTGCAAAGCGAGTATTCGCTGTGGCAGCGCGGCATCGAGGCCGACGTCCTGCCCGCCTGCCGCGAGCTGGGCATAGGCTTCGTCGCCTACTATCCGCTCGGCATGGGCTTTCTGGCAGGCGCCATCCGCGCCGCAGAAGCGCTCGGCCCCGGGGACAGCCGACGCAAGCGACCGCAGTTCCAGGGCGCGGCCATGGAACAGAACTGGGAACAGCTGCTCAAGCTGAAAGCCATCGCCGAGGCGAAGGGCTGCAAGCTCGGCCAGCTGGCGCTCGCATGGATTCTCGCCCGAGGGCCCCGGTTCACGGCCATTCCCGGAACTTCGCAGGTTCCCCACCTTCTCGACAACCTCGCCGCCGCCGACATCGCGCTCGGAGCCGAGGATCTTGCCCGCATCGACGCCGTCTATCCGCGCGCCGGAAAACGGGACTGAACAGCGCGAACCCCGGAAGGAACGAACCATGGGAAGCCGGATCAACCACGTCGCCATCATGAGCGAAAGCCATGCCATGGTCGCCCAGTTCTATCAGGCCGTGTTCGGATTCCAGCCGCCGCCCCGGCAAACCAACTTCGGCGCCATTACCGTGGGCGACGGCTATGTCGGCATCAACATCAACCCGCGCCGGCCGGGGCGCCCCGCCCGGCTCGACCATTTCGGCATCCAGGTCGACGACGTCGATGCGACGCTCGATACGATCAGACGCAAGCATCCGGAGGTCCACGTCCTCAAGCGGCCGAGCAACAGGCCCTTCGCCGGGCTCACCACCCACGATCCCGACGGCAATATCTTCGACCTGTCGCAGATCCGGATGACGAACCGCAGCGAGATCTACAAGGAAACATCGGACAAGGGCGGCTGGTCGCAGGACCGTTACGTCACCCACTACGGCCTGCGCACGCTGAACCCGGAAAGGATGGCGGAATACTACGTCGATGTCTTCGGCCTGGCGCTCGCCAACAAGGCTGCGGGCGATCCAAACTATTACGTAACCGACGGCCGCATGACGATCTCCCTGATGCAGTGGGACATCATGGATTACGAAGGCTTCGGCATCGTCGGCGCCGGGCCCAATCACATCGGCATCAAGGTCGAGGACATTGCGGCCTTCAAGGCCCATGTGGACAGGGTCGCAGGCGCCAATCCGTGGCTCGCGCCCAGGGAGATTTCCATGGGCCCGGAGGGCGAACGTTCGCGCGTGATGTTTGCCGAAACGGTGCCCTACGCCACCCACCAGATGGCCGACAACAACTGCGTGCTGCTCGCCATCCACGAATGATGCGCCACGAACAGGACGGGCCCGTCTAGAAGTTCGCGCTGAGAACGAAGAACAGCCGCAGGTCGTTGCCGTTGTCGCCCAGCGCCGCGACCTGGCGCGTCAGCGGCTTGGCGATCTCCAACGAGGCGAAATAGCCGCCCTTGAGCAGGAGCCGGGCGCCGAGACTCGCCGAGGCGAGCTCGAAATCGTCGCGCGAGGAGCGCAGCCATGTCGCGCCGTGGTCGTAGCCCAGATAATACTGGTACTGGGTGAGGAAACCGCCTTCCTCCGGCGAGGTCCATTGCACCTCGATCTTCCCCGCGAGCGCGTCGTCGCCGGCGATTTCCGCCGGATCGTAGCCGCGGCCGATATATTCGCCGCCGACGCCGTACTGTTCCGACAGAAACAGCTTGGTCGCCGAACGCTGACCCGCGACGACGGCGAGCAGGCCCCACCGCGGCCCGAAGGGCTGATAACGCGACACGTCGAAATTGAGCTTCGTGAAGTCCGACGGCGCGCCGGTGCGCGAGACAAGAGAATCGCCGGCCTGTGTAGCGGCCATGAGGCCGAGGCCACGACTGAGCATCAGGTTCACGTTGTTGCGCCCGTCCAGCCCATCGAGAACGCCGTAGCGGGTGGAAAGACGCAGGACCCGGATCTTGTCGTGGGTCACACGCGAGCCGAGTTCATCACGGAAGGAATCGAGGGCGGTGAGCTGCGCACCGACGAAAAGATCCTGCCGGCGCGACCGGACGAGCGGGTACTCGGCCCCGAGACTGCCGAACAGGCCGCGGGTCTTGACCTTGTCGCGGGCGAGCGTGTGCCCCGGTTCGGAAAAACTGGCGGAGACGCCGGCCGAGAGCTTGGTGCCGTCGGCGCCGACCACCTCGCTGTAGGCAAGGTCGCCGAAGGTCAGTTCGCTGGTCTGGGTCGCCGTGACGAATCGGGCCTGGGCGTTGTTCCAGCGGCCGAAGGCTGAATTGAGACCGGCGCCCGCCCATCCCTGGAAGGGACCGGAAAAGCGGCTGCCGCGGTTGTCGAAGCGGGCGAATCCGTACTCGGCGTCCTGATTGAGGGTGATCACGAGATTGTAGGCGCCTTCACGCCCGGGCACCGGCACGAGGCGTCGGACCGCACTCACCCCGGGAAGGTCGTTCATCAGCAGAATGTAGCGTTCGAGCACCTCGCGCCTGAGCGGCTGGCTTTCGGTGATCTTTTTCGCGTAAGCCTGCAAGAGGTCCGTCGGCCCCTTGACGGACCCTTCGAAGATGATGTTCTCGAGATGGCCCTCGACGACGCGGATGCGGATGATGCCGAGTTCGACCTCCTGGCCCGGCACCGAGACGCGCGACAGGATATAGCCGGCGTCGGTGTATTTCTTGCCGATCGCCGCGGCGACCTTGTAGATGTCCTCGAGCGTGACCTGGCGCGCCAGAAGCCCCTCATACAGGGCGGCAAGCTCCGATTGCGGAAAGACCGTCGCCCCCTCGACCACCAGCCCGGAGAGAACGAAGCTGATGGCGCGCGCGCGCTCCGGCGGCAGTTCGCCCTGGATCACGGGAATGAGCGGCGCGACATCCTGCTTGCGCTTCGGGCGGACCTCGAAGCGCTTTTCGATCTGGCCGGGATCGACGGCCTGACTGGCGCTCTGCGCCCCGGCGCCGGGCCCCGCAGCCACGCTTCCGGCAATGGCGAGCCCCAGAGCCATCCCTAAACGAAAAGATCGACCAGGCCCGGCGTGAATGACCACTTCCCCCTCGCAGTCGGCGCGACCGGCTCTGCCGACCCCTTTTTGCATCGCTTCGCCCACAGTCCCCAAGTCCCCGAGGACCAATACAAAATCATCCATAGATAAAATTTGAAACAATTGCAAAACGAAACCGTTTGAACTTCTCCGCTTAATCTTCGAGTTTTGCCCGCAACACCGGGGGCGAAGTGTAAGCCCGCCCGATCCTGGTTCAGTTGCTTGAGCAATTCGGGATTTATCTAGAATTTTATCTTTCCCGCCGCGCACAGGTCGATGGCCGGCTTTCAGGGAAAAACCGCCGCTGAACGCGGCACACGAAGGGACAGAACAATGCTTGCGACCAGGATGGAAAAGTGGAAAACGGCCGGGGCCGTTTCGAAGATCCTCCCCGTCGTTTCCGTCAGGATGGTTCTGATGACGGCCACGCTGCTGCTGGCCGTGGCTGCGGCGATCCCGCCGATGGCTCGGGCCGATAGCGGCAATGAGATCGTCTGGACGGCGGCCAAGGTCAACGGCACCGTTTCCTACCGCGAAAGCGGCGGGGACGGGGTGCGCTGGATCCCGCTGCGCCAGGGCGCGCTGCTGTCGGCGCTGGCCCAGCTCAAGACGGGGCCCGATGGCCGCGCCGAACTGACGTTCGAGAACAGCACAATCGTCGCAGCACCCAACAGCGAACTCAATCTGCCGGGTCCGACGCCCCGGAACGCGGTCTATCGCGTTTCCCAGGGGGTAGGCACGTTCCTCTACAAAATCAAGCATGCGACCCGCGACAAGTTCGAGGTGCAGACGCCCTACCTGACCACGATCATCAAGGGCACCGTCTTCACGGTGCTGGCCGGGCCGACCGGTTCCTCGGTCCACGTGACCGAAGGCGCGGTCTTCGTCCGCCCGTCGATCGGCGACAGCGGTTCGTTCGTGCGGCCGGGCGAAACCGCCCGTGTCACCGACACGGGCCGCGACCGCGTTACCATCCAGGGCGCGCGCGCGCTGCCTGGCAACGGCGGCAAGCCGGCCGGTGATGACGCCAAGGGCCAATCGTCGTCCAGCAATGGCGCCGGCAGGCCGGTGGCGCAGAATGAACCCGGCCCGCGTCCGGTGAAGATCGTCTTCCGCGATGCGCCGCGTGGCGGCAATTCCGCCTCCCTCGCTGGCTCCGGCAACGACGGCGGGCCGAGGCAAGCGCTCCGCTCGGAAAATTCCGGGCAGCAGAAGAATGATGGCGCCATCAACAACGTCAAGTCCTCCGGCGCCGGTGCGAACGCGGGCAATACCGGCGGCAATAGCGGCCTCGCTGCCGGCAACTCCGGCGGCGGCAGCTCCGGCCTCGGCGCGAGCGGCAGCTCCGGTGGCGGCTCCAGCTCCGGCCTCGGCGGCGGCTCCATCTCCGGCCTCGGCGGCGGCTCCAGCTCCGGCCAGAGTCTTGGCGGTTCCTCTCTCATCGGCGGAGAGGGCGGCGGCAACAGTGCCGGCAACGGCGGTGGCAATGCCGCCAGCAACGGCAAGGGCAACGGCAAGAACGGCTGAGCGCCGCCAACCCACTGAAATCCTGAACTGAGGACGCCGGGGACCGCCCCCGGCGTCCTTTTTATTGTGTCCAATCGTTAGCGGGATGTTAACGCCGCCGGGCGACAGTGCCGACGGGGACAGAAAGATGAATCGGCTCGCGCGCGTCCTGCTGATATTCCTGCTCGTCGCAGGGGGCTACCTGTTCGGCCAGATCGAATGGCTCGAACGCGAGCTGATGGATCTGCGCGCCCGCCTCATGCACCACCCTGCGTCGACGGACCTCGTCCTCGTGCAGATCGACGAGCCGAGCCTGCGGGAATTCTCGGTCTGGCCCTGGCCGCGACACCTGCACGCCGAAGTGCTGAAACGGCTGGTGGACGCAGGCGCGCGACAGGTCGCCTTCGACATCGACTTCAGCTCGACATCCCGCCCGCAGGACGACCGGGTTCTGGCTCAGGCCTTGGCGGAGGCCGCCAGGACGGTCGATATCATCCTTCCCGTCTTTCGTCAGCCGGTCGTCCAGCCGGACGGGTCACGCCGCTTCCTCGAATCGCAGCCGATCGCCGGTTTTACGCCCCACGGCAGACTCGCCGCGTTCAACGTGCGACCCGATCCGGACGGCAAGGTGCGCCGCCTTTTCACCCGCGAAAGATGGGACGATCGCATCGTTCCGCATTACGCGGCGCTGATTGCCGGCCTTCAGGGCGGCGCCCGCGGCAACTACTACGTCGATTTTTCGATCGAGATCGAAGGCATCCCGCGCATCGGTTTTGCCGATGTCGCCAAGGGGCGCTTCGATCCCGCCCTGTTTCGCGGCCGCACGGTCCTGATCGGGGCGAGCGCGCTGCAACTGGGCGATATGGTGCCGGTGCCGATACACAGGGCGCTGCCCGGCAGTACGGTCCAGGCGCTGGCCTACTCCTCCCTGGTCACCGGCCGGGCAATCCGGAGGGTGGAGGCGCCGGTCGTTCTCCTGCTGCTGGCCCTCGTTTTTTCCACGATCCGAATTCTGTCCAGGGGCCGCAACTGGGGCTCATCCCTCGCCCTGACGGTCCTGGTCGTCTCGGTGACCGCTGTCCTCTCTCATGTGGTGCACGATCGCGCATCGGTTTATGTCGATCTCGCGCCCTTTCTGCTGATCGCCGTGCTCGATTACATCACGTGCATGGTCAACCGCCTGCGCAGTCAGGACATCCGGCTGATGTTGCAGTCTCTCGCCCTGCGCCGGCGCGACATGTTCATGCGGCTGATCGTCGAAAACAGCTTCGACGCGATCTTCACCCTGAAGCCCGACGGCGAGATTCTGACCGTCAACCACGCGGCCGTTCAGGTGTTCGGACCGAACCGGGAAGACGTGATCGGCAAGAACGTCGGCACTCTTCTGCCGAACTTCAAAATTCTGGGCGGCGGCGGCCTTGACGATCTGTTGACGCGCCGGGGCATTCACGAAGCGACCTGCAGCGCGGACGATGGACGGACGCTGTTTCTCGACATGTCGATCGGCCAGGTCCGCGCCGGCGAAGACCTTGTCATCATCGTGCTGGCGCGCGACATCACCGAGAAGCGCAAGGCCGAGGCCGAGGCCCTGCGCTCGCAACAATACCTGGTCGATTCCATCGAAAGCGTCGATGCCGGATTGGCCGTCTTCGACCGCAACGACCGGCTTGTGGTCGCCAACCGGCGCTACCTGGAGAAACCCGGCCTCGGCACCGGTCTCGGCGACAGGCCGGCCTATGAAGACGTCACGCGGACGCTTGCCGATGCCGGCTATTTCATTGCTTCACGCCGCGATGCCGAAGGATGGGCGGCACAGCGCATGGACCGCCATCGCTCGGACAACACCGCCATCATCGAACAGACGGCCGACGATCGCTGGATACTGACCAGCGACCGGCGCACGAAGGATGGGGGCACCATCGTCGTGGAAACGGACATTACGGCCCTCAAGCGGCGCGAGGCGGAACTGGTCAAGGCCCGCGACCAGGCCGAATCCGCCAACCGGACGAAGTCCGAATTCCTTGCCGCCATGAGCCACGAGCTGCGCACGCCGCTGAACGCCATCATCGGTTTTTCCGAAATGATGGACCGGCAGGTTTTCGGGCCGCTCGGTTCGAACCACTACACCGCCTATGCCAAGGACATCCACGCATCGGGCAAGCATCTGCTCGACATCATCAACGACATTCTCGACATGGCGAAGATCGAGGCCGGCCAGTTCGAAATTCACGAAGATTTGCTCGGGCTGGGCGAAGTGGTGAACGGCGCCGCCCGCCTGCTGCGCGAAAAGGCCGAAGCGAAGCGGCTTGCCTTCGACGTCGAAAAGCCCGACGGCGCCCTCGGCCTGAACGCAGACGCCAGGATCCTCCGCCAGGTTCTGCTCAATCTTCTGTCGAACGCCGTCAAGTTCACGCCCGAAGGCGGCAGCGTGTCGGTGCGCGCGCGCCTGTGCGATGACGGCAGTTGCGCCATCAGCGTCGCCGATACCGGCATCGGCATGTCGCAGGAGGACCTGGCCAAGGCGCTACAGCCGTTCGGCCAGGTGCAAAGTTCGCTCGCGCGCAGCTATGAAGGAACCGGCCTCGGGCTGCCGCTGGTCAGCAGCTTCATGGACATGCACGGCGGGCGTCTGGAGATCGACAGCGTACCCGGAAAGGGAACGACGGCGACCGTCGTGTTTCCTGCCGCGCGCGTCGTCATCAGCCGCCCGCGCCGGCGCGTCACCGGCGCGAACTAGCGACCCCGGACGGTCCTTTCTTCAGTGCCCCGCCTGCTGGACCTTGGCGCCCCGCCCGAAGCCCATCGCCCGCATCCCGAGGGTGATGAGGAGAAGGCCGACGATCATCAGCGTGCCGATGGCGCCCACCGCCTCGATGTTGCCTTCGTCCCACATGTTCCAGATCAGGATGGCGAGCACCTGGTTCTCCGAGCCTTCGTAGAGAATCAGCGGCTTGCCTGCCTGGCGAACGGCATGCAGCATGCACCAGATCCAGACGCCGACGAAGGTCGGCAGCATCAGCGGATAAAAGATGCGCCACATGGTGCGCCAGTGCGGCGCGCCGGAGGTGTGCGCGGCCTCTTCCAGGTCCTTGTGGATCTGCAGGATGGCGGCGTTCATCGAACGGGTGCCGTAGGCCATGAAGCCGACGACGAAGGCGATCGATATGGCCCAGATGCCGCCGTGGATCGGAATACCGATCTTTCCCGCCTGCAGGAATACCCAGAGGAACGCCAGGCCCATGACGATACCGGGAATGGCATGGGGCAGGAAGGCGAGCTGATCGAGAATCTTGCGCCCCCAGAACTTGGAGCGGACAACCACCAGCGCGATCAGGAAGGACACGATCACCGTGAGCGTCGACGAAATGACGACCAGCAGCAGGGTGTTCCACATCACCTTGCCGATCAATGGCGTCTTCCAGAGCTCGGCATAGTGTTCGAAGCTCATCGACGCGAAGGCCGCGGCCGAGGGCGCCTGCAGGAACGGCAGGAAGGACACGAACAGCAGCACCAGGAACGGCAGGATGATCGAGAACGTGAGGAACAGGAAGACCACGCCGAAGGCGACCCAGCGCCACCTGCCCAGTGCCACTTCGCGCGGCCGGTAGCCCTTGCCGGTGATGATGGTGAAGCGTTCCGATTTGGCGATGATGCGCGCGTAGATCCACGTCGCGCCGATCGCAATCACGACATAGATCATGGCCAGGGCATTCGCCTGCCCGTAGGCTGGAATGACCGAGACGGAATGCAGGATCGAATAGATCTTGGTCGAGAAAACGTAAATGCTCGCCGGCAGGCCGAGAATGCCCGGCACCTCGAACACCTCGAGCGCGGTCATGAACTGGTAGATCGTCACCGCCAGAAGGCCGGGCAGCATGACGCGCAGCGTCACCTTGCGCAGCGTCGAACGCGGGCCGGCTCCCGACATCGCGGCGGCCTCCTCGAGCGACGGATCCATCGAACGCAGCAGCGGCACCAGCATGAGGAAGGCCGTCGGCACCAGCCTGAGGCCTTCGATGAAGATCATGCCGCCCAGCGAATAGATGTTGATGGGGCCGAGTCCCAGAGGCTCGATCGCCTTGTTGATGAAGCCGATTCGCGGACTGAGCAGCAGCACATAGGCCATCGCCTGCAGCATGCCGGGCATCGCCAGCGTCATCGGCACGCCGGCATAGATCCAGATCTTTCCGGGAATGTTGGTGCGCTCGACCAGCCAGGCGAGCGTGGCGGCAAGCGAAATGCCGAAGGCCGTGGCGCCGATGACGTAGATGAAGGTGTTGGCGAACACCGAATAGGTGTCAGGGTCGAACCAGACGTCCTCGTAGTTCACCAGGCTCAGTTCGCTGAGGGTGAATTCCGTGGGCAGGCTGGCCGTGGAAAACGAACCCAGCACCAGGAACACCAGCGGCGTGACCACCGAAAGGCCGACGACGAGAAAAACGATCCAGTGCCATATCGCCATCGGCGAGAAGGAAATCGAGACCGCGCCCCGAGGTCCGCCTGCCGTATCGATTGCCGCCATGATGTGTACTCCTTCTGCCCTGCCGGCGCCGCGGCGCCGGATCAGCCCTGGAATTCGACTATATCGAGGCCGTGGAAACGGTCGAGCACATAGACCAGGCCGCGCGCATCCACTGCCACATCGTTCGTTTGCACATTCTTGCCCTTGAGACCCGGTTCGGGAATGAACACGCCGACCTCGCGCGGATCAAGCGGGTCGGAAAAGTCCACCGCCCGCAGGCCGCCGGAAAACCAGGTGCCGAACAGCAGCGGCCGATCGAAGTGTTCCTGGTACTGGTGCGCGCCGAAACGCCCGCCGTTGCGCGCATAGGGCGTGTCGCCTTCGTTCACATGGAACGTCGAGATGGGCTTCAGCGTCTTGCCGTCGGAAAAATCGAAGAACCACAGGAAGGCGTGCTCGCGGCCCTGCTCGTGCTCGGCCTCCTCATCCATCACCACGACGATATCGCGGCCGCCGACCTTGAAGGTCGGGCGCATCGCCGTGTGGGTCGGATGAAAGAAGGCCGGATGATAGTCGTATTCGGCGATGGTCTTCGGCCGGCGAATGTCGGAAATGTCGATGCCGCGCACGCCGGCGTACCAGCAGCCGGCCCACAACTGGTTGCCGATCCGCATGGCGTGATGCAATTGGTTGCGCGCGCCCTTCCAACTCGGCTTCTCGCCGGCTCCGACGTTCTGGCCGGGCAACCACCACAACGACACGAGATCGGGTTTCGCCGGGTCGGAGAGGTCGTAAATTTGCAGGATATTGCCGACGAATCCGTCACGGCCCGAGGAAATGTAGAGATACCTGTCGTCGACGTCGAAGCGGTGCGAACCGTCGCCGCCCGTCTTCACATGGGCGATCATCCTGGGCTTCGTCTTGTCGGCGATATCCCAGACCCGGAAGCCGCCCAGGTCGAAGTCCACCTTGCCCGCCGCGAGCAGGTCGGGCACCACCGCCGGATCGTAGCCCCCCGCCCTGGCGATCTCCGCCGCGCTCGGCTCATGGCCAAGCTCTGCCTTGAGCCGCCCGGCCAGGGCCAGCGCGTCGCGGCCGCGGCGGAAGAACCCGCGGCGCGCGCGTTCCACGTTGGTGATCATGATCCTGCCGTCGTGGATCACGCGCGCCTTGTGGCTGTGGATGTCCCTGCTTTCGAGCTGGATGGTCGACACGATCTTCGGAGCGGACGGATCGGACACGTCGATGATCGACGTGCCATGCGGCGCGTCCATGTGGCCAAGGTAGGCGTAGTCGCCGACCACGGAAATCTGGCCGCCGCCCGCGATGTCCACGCGGGAATGATGCCTGAAATGATCGAGACGCACGCTGTCCTCCGCCGCCGACGCGGGAGGCACCTCCTTGCGCCAAGCGAGTCCCTGGATGGACCCGGCCCGGCCGCACGACGGCTCTCCCTGATCGCGGGGGCCGCTTGCCGGGCCCCCTTGTTGATTGACGCGAAGTGTAACGCGAAGCCCCGGCCAGCCGCCACCCGGATTGATCGCCACAGTGTCTTTCCGGCAGGCAGGAAATCCGCGAATCTGCACGGGCGCCGCGGCGCGGCAACCGGGCGCCGCCAATAGATCAAATTTGAAATAAATTCAAAACGAAAGAAATTGACCTTCCGGGCAAATTTTTCGATAATCCAATCATTGAAATTATCAATCATTACTTCAATTTCTTAAATATATTTCTGTTTTGTTTTGTACGTTACTTGCCATGGGTTGGAGTTCTGAAGGTCAGGCGAAAAAAGGTTCGAAAGAGCTAGTCCTCCGTTAATGAGCCGACGGCCGTCCCCGGCGTCCCCACAGCCCTCACGGGCTGCGCCGCGGGCGGCCGTTACTCTTTGGCGCCCGCCCCGGGCCCTCAACAGGCTGCTGCCACGGGCCGCGCGATCCCCTATAAAAGACCCACGAACAACACCAGCCGCCCCTGCAACGGGGGTGGATGAACGATGTCCCGCCCCGGCCCGGGGGCGGGTCCGAGGGAGAACCAGGACCATGGCAGCAAAGCCCACCAAGGCCGAGCGGATCGCCCTGCTCGAACGCATGCTGATGATGCGCCGCTTTGAGGAAGAAGTGCTGCGCGTCGCGCAGGCCCATCCTTACGTCGGCCGCCAGCATCTGCACATCGGCCATGAAGCGACCGGCGCCGCCGTCGCGTCGGCCCTGACACCCGAAGACCTGTTTCACACCACCCACCGCAATCACGGCTACCTGATCGCGCGCGGGGCCGATCCGGGCCGGGCGCTCGCGGAAATCATGGGGCGCCGGGACGGACTCAACGGCGGGCGCGGCGGCCCCTGGCACCTGTGCGACCGGGCGGCCGGGTTCCAGTCGACCTCCGCCATGGTCGGCGGTAGCGTCGGGCTCGCCATCGGCGCCGCCTTCGCCATGAAGAAGCAGGGCAGAAAGGCCATCGGCGTCGCCCATTTCGGCGACGGTACGCTCGATGAAGGCATCTGTTTCGAAGCCTTCAACATGGCTTCGATCTTCGAACTGCCGGTCCTGTTCCTGTGCGAGAACAACGCCAAGGAAGGACAGAGGCCGTCGTCCATGCTGGCCGCCAAGGCGCTGCGCGACCTGCCGGCGGCACTGCAAATCAGGACCGTAGTGGTCGACGGGCGCAATGCCGATGCGGTGTGCAAGGCCGCCACAGGGGCCGTCGCCCATATCCGCGCCGGCAAGGGCCCGGTATTCCTGCAGGCCCAGCTCGAACGCTGGCCGGGATCGCACCAGATCAGGCCCGAGTTCCCCACCGGCGTCACCGACCTGACGCTCGCCTGGGAAGAAAAGCGCATCGAAGGCAAGCATGCCGACTGGACGCGCAAGCACGACGGCCTGCGGCTCTACGTCAGGAAACTGGTGGGCGAGAAGGTCATCAGCCGCAAGGCGGCGCTGGCGCTCGACGCCGAGGTGATCGCCAGGATGGAAGCGGCACGGGCATTTGCCGAGAAGAGCCCGTTCCCCGACCCGGCCACCGCCACCGACCTGGCCTTCGCGTAAGGGAGAGAGCAATGACCGTCAAGACCTACGCCGAAGCCGTCGTCGATGCCCTGTCGGGCATGCTGCGCGAGGACCCGAACTTCCACATCATCGGCCGCGGCATCCTCGGTCACGGCGGGCACGAGCATCACGCCCATGCCCTGCAACACGATTTCGCCGACCGCTTCACGGACCCGCCGACCTCCGAAGGGGCCACCGCCAGCATGGGGATCGGCGCGGCGATGACCGGCTGCCGGATGTTCGTCCATCTCGGTACCGGCAGCTTCTCGCTCGAAGCCTTCAACCAGCTGGTCAACGAAGCGGGCGTGGCCCATTCGATGTCGGGCGGCCAGGTGAAAGTTCCGGTGATCTTTCACATGTATCACGGCCTGCGCGGCGGCGGATCGGGCCAGCATTCGCTCAGCCCGCAGTCGATGTACGCCAACAACGCGGGCCTCATGGTCATGCAGCCGACAAGCCCCCGCGACGTCAAGGGCATGCTGCGCGCCGCGATCAGGGGCGACAACCCGGTGATCTGGGTGGACCACGCGGCGATGCTCGGCCAGAAGGGCGACGTGCCCGACAGCGATTATGAAATTCCGCTGGGCAAGGCCGATATCAAGCGCGAAGGCTCCGACGTCAGCATCGTCGCGTCCTCGCGCGCCGTCCTGTGGTCTCTCGCCGCGGCTGAACTGCTGGCCAGGGACGGAATTTCGGCGGAGGTCGTCGACATCCGCTCCGTCGTGCCGCTGGACGAGGCCACCATCGTCGCCTCGATCCGCAAGACCGGGCGGCTCGTCACCGTCGACGAAGCCATCCAGATGTGTTCGGTCGGCTCGGAAATCGCGGCGCTCGCCGCGGAAAAGGCGCAAGACGCCCTCAAGGCGCCGGTCGCCCGGCTGGCCCGCGCCGCGGTGCCCGTGCCCTTCTCCCCGCCGCTTGATAAAGCGATTTCCCCCACCCCCGAGTCCATAGCCGCCGCGGCCCGCAGGCTGGTAGGCTAGAAAAAAACAGGAGCAGGAGGAGACACCATGGCCGAATGTCTGATCGGCAAGGTCTGCACCCCGTGTCAGGGCGGCATTCCGCCGCTGACGCGCGAGGAGGCCGAAAATTTCCGCAGGGAAACGCCGAAGTGGGACCTGACCGACAACGGCACGTGGATCCGCCGATCGTTCAAGTTCGGCGATTTCGTGGCCGCGCTCGACTTCGTCAACAAGGTGGGCGCGCTGGCCGAGGCCGAAGGCCATCATCCCGACATCAGCTTCGGCTGGGGTTACGCCGACGTCAGCCTGCAGACCCACAAGATCAAGGGCCTGCACGAAAACGACTTCATCCTGGCGGCGAAGATCGACCAGCTCGGCCTCGGCTGATTTAGCCGCTCTTCGTTTCGTCGAAGTACTTCCCCATGCGCGAGGCGACGCCGTTGGCCCGCATTTCGCCCAGCCACGTTTCGTGGATGCGCGGGTCCTGGTCCTCGTATTCGATCTGGCGGCCGCCCCTCTTGAGACTCACGTCGGTACGCGTCGTCGTCGAATTGGCCCGCCGTTCCTCGATGATCGGATAGCGCTTGGTGCCGAACAGATAGGCGAGATAGCGCGCGGGTTCCGCGCTGGTGTTGAAATTCTGGTGGAACATGTTGAACGGCGGCGCGAAGACACAGCCGTAGCCCCACGGAATACGCACGAAATCCCTGTCCCCTTCGTACCAGAACAGCGTGTAGCCGGTGCCGTTGATGGCAAGCACATGCGCGCCCGCCTCGTGTCGGTGCGCTTTCTTGTAGGTGCCGACAGGCATCTGCGAGACATGGGCGCCGATCGAGCCTTCGGTCAGAAGAAACTGCATGTTCGACGAACCGGCGCCACGGTCTTCCCACGGCATCACCTCGAAGGCGCCGAGGTCGGCGACGAAGTTGGTTTCCCACAGGTTGCGCCCGGGCCGCACGGCGGTCAGCTCGCCCTCGCCCGCGTAGAAGCCTTCCGGTCCCTCGCGGTCGGGAAAGACGAGCGGGTTGTCGAAGATGAAGGCTTCGCTCCGGAAGAGGTTCATCAGCATGCCGAGCGTGTTGGTCGAGACGAGCTTCGCCGCCTCGCGGCCCGAGCCGTTGAAGATTCGGTAACGGGAATTGAGCGGCGGCGCAAACAGGCTACGCGGTCCCCATTCGAATGTATGCTTCCGGCCGTCGGTGGTTTCCACCACCGTCGAGCCGTGACCGGAAAGAACGAAGAAAACCTCGTCGTAGACGTGCCTTTGCGGCGCCGACTGGCCGCCCGGCGGAATATCGAGGACGAACATGGTCATCCAGTCGCCGCGCCCCGCCAGATTGATGAAGGCGCCCTTGCACCCCTCGCCCAGCCGCGGCCAGGGTCCGGTCTCAGCCGCCGGCAGATTGATGGCGAATCCCTCATGCACCGGCGGGCCTTCGCGCCGCTGCCAGTCGCGGTAGGTGTCGAGCATGTAACGGGCCGGCCTGTCGCCCGCGCCCCCCGCGGCCGATTGCGACGGCGTCAGCGTGCCCCTGGCTTCGGTCATCGTTCCCTTCCCTGTTCTTTGTTCGGCGAAGAAAAAAGCCCCCGGCGCGCCCCGGGGGCCCTTTCCCGTGAAGCGCGCCGCGACGCTACTTGCACTCCACCTTTGCAGCCTCGAGCCCGCGGTCGGCATAGGTCAGCGTACACTTCATGCCGGCCTTCAGATCGCCGCGCTTGGCCTCCTTGCCGCCAATGGTCACCTTGCTGCGCGACACCGACAGGGGCGATTCGACGACCGTGCCGTCCGCCAGCTTCGTCTTGATCGAACGGCCTTCCCGCACGACTTCGGCGATCGTGCCGGATTCGTTGAGTTCCGCGATCTTGGCCTTGAGTCTTTCGCCCTTGTACTTCATCGCTTCCGCCGCCTTGTCGATGACGGAGGGCGGCGTCTTGAGAAGTTTTGCGACCAGCGCCTGCATGCGCTCGCCCGGGACGAGCGAGATGTCGAACTTCACCTTGTCGAGTTCGGCGATCAGTTTCTTGTCGGCGGCCGCATTGGCGAAGGCCGCGCGCGAAGCCTTGACGCGATCTTCCGGCACGCCCGGCGGCAGCATGAACGGCCGTCCGAAGGCCTGCGGCGCGAAAACGAGTTCGAGCACGTCGCGCTGTTCTTCCGACGTCGCCATGTCCATGACGAAGGGCGCCTTGATTTCGTCGATCTTTTCCACGGAAAGCTGGACCATCAGATTGATCGATCCGTTCCTGAGCCAGTCCGGATGCTGATTCTTGAGCGACGTCCACGACCATCCGCAGCGGCCCTGCACTTCCCCGCGCTCCATGGCGAGCGCGATGTCGGGCCCCTTGTAGCCTGACACGATCTTGAACCTGGTGCCGAGAAGATTGTTGAGCACGGCCGGGAAGTTTTCCGTGTCGTTGGCGCCCGACCCGCCGATGATCAGTTCCTTCTTCCGGACGTCTTCCATGGTGGCCACGCCCGAATCCTTGCGCGAGACGCAGACCGAAACCTCGTTGTTGAGGCTGCCCAGCCAGTTGAACTTGAGCGGGTCATACTGCAGGCCGGTCTTGCCGTAGAGCGGCAGGATAGGAATGGTTCGCTGAACGACGCCGACGACGGTGCCGTCCTTCCTTGCCACGTTGTAGACGTAGTTCGCGGCACGGATCGCGCCGGCGCCCTGCATGTTCTGGGAAATCACGCCGGGCTTGCCGGGCAGGTAGTTGCCGTAATAGCGGGCGAACTGGCGGGCATAGACGTCGTAGCCGCCCCCCGGCGTGCCGCCGATGATGAAGGTGATTTTCTTGCCCTTGTAGAAATCGGCGACCGGGTCGGCAGCGGCGGCATCCGCGAAACCCAAGGCGGCGACGATCGTTGCCGCAACGAATATCTTGCTCTGCATTTCGGTCATCTCCCTGTGTCGAGGCCGCGGCACCGCTCTTGCGCCGGCTTCGCGCCCATGGTCTGGCTGTATGGTCTGGCTGTCAGGCTAGCAAAGGGCCGGCTTCCCGCCTAGTTATAGATGCCGCCCTTGCGCTGGTTGATCTCGATCTCGAAACCGTCGGGATCGCAGATGAAGGCGATATAGACGTTGGTGCCGCTCTTGGGCTCGGCCACCGGCCTGATGAAGCGCACGCCTTCGGCCTTGAGCTTTTCCACGAGCGCCGGAACGTCGGACACGGCGATGGCGATGTGGCCCTTCCACGGCTTGTCGTGGTTGCCGGTGTTCTCGATCAGTTCGAGGACCGGATGGGTACCTTCGTCGCCGTAGCCGACATAGGCGACATTGTGTCCGCCCGGCCCTTCCATGCGCTCGCGCTGAACCTTCATGCCGAGAAGGCGGGTGTAGAAATCGACCGAGCGGGCGAGGTTCCCCACCGGCAGCATGGTGTGACGGAAGCGGAATTGCAGGTCGTTCATCTTTTCTCCCCGTGCGCAGCCTGAAAGACCCGGCGTATCAGATCCAGGTCAGCCGTTCGTGGGACCATTCTAGGCGGTCGCCGTCGCCGGCGGAAGCGGCCGCGACGAGCGCCTTGAGGCGCTCCTCGAAGCGCGCCCGCCAGGTCGCGGACAAGGCCGCCACGGCGACGGCGCGCGCGAGCGCGGCCTCGCTCGCGCCCTTGTCGAACCAAAGGGCCAGAACCTCGGCGATCGACAGGCGCGCCGGATCGCGGCTCTCGCAGACGATGGCGTCGCCCGCGCCGATCTCGCCCTCGGTCAGCACCCGGAAATAGAACCCGACATGGCCCGTCTGCGCGAAACGCCGCGGCAGGTCGTCGTCTTCGAACTTCATGGCGAGCTTGTGGCAGGGCGTGCGCGGCTCGGTCACCTGAAAGTCCGCGGAACCGATGGAAAAGACGTCGCCGACACAGATGTCCGCTTCGTCCATGCCGGTCACCGTGAGGTTTTCCCCGAAGGCGCCGAAGGACAGCTTGCGCGACAGCTCCGCTTCCCAGAAGGCGTAATTTTCATGGCCGAAAGCGTAAACCGCCATATCGGGACCGCCGTGATTTTTGGGATTGCCCTGGCTGTCGCCGTCGATGTTGAGCCGACGCACGCGCACGCGGCCCGGCACCGGTTCCTTGAAAATGGCCGTCGGATAGGTGCGCGCCCGGTAACTCACGGTGCGCGGATGGGCGACGTTGACGGACAGCAGTTT
The DNA here is from genome assembly GCA_964229575.1 of Alphaproteobacteria bacterium. Lineage (GTDB taxonomy): Bacteria > Pseudomonadota > Alphaproteobacteria > SMXQ01 > SMXQ01 > WHSO01. Next base: position 1,875 of record CAXRES010000115.1, on the reverse strand, counting down.
CATCGGGCCCTCCCTGCTCGGGATTGCCGGCGCTCTTGCGCAACTAGAGGCGTACGTCCCAGTCTTCCGGGACAACGCCCGCCTTGCGGCCTTCGCCGACATAATAGTTCCACATCTTGCGGATGTGATGCGAACGATCCTCGTACTCGCTCACGCGGGAAAGCTCGTCCATCGTGATCGGGCGGATGTCTTCGCCGAAGGAGAGCGCTTCCTTCATCGCCTTGAGGTTATCTTCGAAATGCACCGTGTCGACGAGAATGGCGGGCGCGGCCTCGCTGGTCAGCACCAGTCCGTGCGCGCGCAACAGAAGCGCGTTGGCGCTGCCGAGGCTCGCGGCCAGCGCCTCGCCGTCGGCCTTCGACTTGATGTGGCCGACCTCCTCCATCATCGGGATGCCGTCGGCCCAGCGCGAGGCGTGGAAGTCCATGATCTCGATCTTGCGCCCGCGCACCATGGTGATGGCGGTGGCGAGCGGCATGTGGTTGTGGATCACCGCGCCGACGTCGGGACGCTTGCGGTAGACCTCGGTATGGATGACGAGTTCGGACGGCGGCTTGCCCGGCGCCCCTTCGAGGACGTTGCCGTCGAAATCGACGAGCAGGACGCTTTCGGGCGTCACCTCGGCCCGGCTTTCGGTCCGCGTCTGGATGTAGAGCTGGTCCTTGCCCGGCACCCGGGCCGAAACATGGCCGGAGTAATGCAGGATGCCGAGCATGTTGAGAAGCCGCGTGCAGGCGGCCACCTGGGCGCGCAGCATCTCGCCGGAGTTGGAGCCTGAAACGGACGCAGTGGCTTTGGACATGGCGGCAATCCCCTTGCTGGCGGCCCGAAAGGCCCTGTTTTAGAGGCTTGGGCCCACCCGGGCAAGGGCCTGGGCACGCCCGTGCCCGCCCGTCAGCGCCAGCACGCCACCCGAACCGTGTACTCGCGCGCCAGTGCCGCAACCTCGGTCAGCGCCAGCGCCCCGCCGCGGTCGCCGTTGCTGACGGGCCGGCCCTGGGCGGCGAGAAACAGGCGCACCGCGCGGGGGCTGACGGCGAAATTGATGCCGGCGGGCGGCGCTTCGCTGGCGGCGGTCGCCACCAGGCGCGACTTGGCGACGCCGATCACCCGCGCCCATTCGTCGAGGACCGGGCCGCCGCTGGAGCCGAGCTGGAGGTTGGCGCTCATCTGGAATTCGCTGTCGGCGTCCCCGATCCCGCGCAGCGCCGCGACATGCCCGGTGGTGAGGTTGCCCGAACTCGCCAGCGTGCCGCTCAGGGGATAGGAAAAGCTGATCACCCGTTCGCCGAGCCGCAGCGGCGGATCGGCCCTGATTTGGGCGAAACGCCGCGACCGGTAGGCACTGCGAACCAAGGCGAGGTCGAGCGCGCCATCGACTCCCGCCAGGGTGCCGGCGAGCGGAATCTGCCCCGGGATCTCGACGGTGATGCGCTTGCAGGCGCGCACGTTGTGGGCAACCGTCAGCACGCTGCCGCGGCCATCGATGAAGAAGCCGGTGCCGACGGAATAGCGCCGGTCGGCGGACTGGGCGCTGCACGTCTCGCAGTCGGCCGGCACGGTGGCGCGCAGCGAATGAATATAGGCGACGAGGTCGTCGAGGACCTCGGACGAGAGCTGGAAGCTCGGCATCCGCGCATGGGGATAGACCACCCAGTCCTTGATGTAACGCGCGGAGTACCTGAGATTGCCGGCAATGGCGGAAAACGGCGGCCCCGGACCTCGGGCCGGCATTTCGCGGCATGTTCCTTGCCGCGCCGCGGGTCGCCGGCGGCAGACGCCTGCGGCAGCCCGAACAGCCCGGCGGCCGCAACCGTGCAAGCGACGCCAAACACATAAGCAACCGCCGCCTTTGCCCTGGCGGCAAGGCTACTG
>CAXRES010000114.1:0-6077 GCA_964229575.1 Alphaproteobacteria bacterium | reverse complement strand
ATCGATGTTGACGTCGAAGCCGGGCGGTAGCAGTTCGCCGTAGCTTTCCGGGGTGCGCACAGAGGCGCAGTCCGGGCCGAACGGCGCGTAATGGATGTCCGGGCTCGGCCCGAACAGGCCGAGGGTGGCCACGCCGCTCGCCGCCGCCATGTGCATCAGGCCCGAATCGTTGCCGAGGTAGATGCGCGCCCGTTGCAGGCAGGCGAAAGCCGTCATCAGTTCGGTCCTGCCCGCGAGGTCGATGAGGTCCGGCCCGGCAAAGGCATCGAGCAGCGGCCGCGCCGCGGCGCGTTCGCTGGGCGCGCCGAACACGGCGAGGCGGGCGCCGGCACGCGGGCCGCCCGTTGCGGTCAGGCGGCGGGCCAGTTCGATGAAGCGCTCGATCGGCCATTCCTTGCCGCGCCAGTTGGCGGTGGGGCCGAGCGCCAGCACCGGCCCGCCGTCGGGCAGAAGCCTTGCCGCTGCCTGCGTGTGGCGGGGATGGACGTAGAGATGCGGCGCGGCGGGCGTATCGAGACCGATCAGCCGCGAAAAGTGCATGACGCGATGCTCGGGCGTGCGCATGGAGCGCCACGAGCGTCGCCAGCCGTGCGGCACCAGCGCCGTGACGGGCGAGCCGCGCATGTCGACGATCCTGTCCCAGTAGGTCGTCACCGTTTGCCCCCACAGGCGGAACCAGTGGCCGGCCCAGGGCTTCTTCGCCATGACGATGATGCGAGCGAGTCCGGGCACCGCCTCGAACAGGGGGGCGGCCGGCGGGCCGCAGGCGACAGTGACGTCGGCGCCCGGATGGGCCTCCACCATGTGGCGCAGCACGCCCGAGGTCAGCACCGCGTCGCCGATCCGGGTCGAGGTGACGAAGAGGATTCGCATGGCCGGTTTATACGGCGGCGCCCCGACCTTGCCAAAGGCTTTCGGCTTTTTTCCCCGCCCGCCCCCTGACAGGCCGGCCGTTTGCGGGCATAATGCGCGCCCCGAAGCGGAAACCATGATCACCGACGGACAGAAATCCTTTGCCGTGCTCGAAGACCGGGGCGTCGTCAGCCTCCGGGGGGAGGATGCGCGCGCCTTCCTGCAAGGCCTCGTCACCAACGACATCGGACAGGTAACGCCCGAGCGCGCCATCTGGACGGCGATGCTTACTCCCCAGGGCAAGTACCTTTTCGATTTCTTCGTCATCGAGATGATGGGCGCGCTGGTGCTCGACTGCGAACGCGCTCGCGCGGGCGACCTGATCAGGCGGCTTTCCATGTACAGGCTGCGCTCGCGCGTCGAGATCACCGACGACAGCGAGGACTGGGCGGTGGTGGCGCTGGTCGGCACCGAGGCCGACGGCGAGGCGCTGGCCCAGTTCGAAGGCCGCGCCGGGGAATTCGCGGGCGGCGTGTGCTTCGTCGATCCGCGCTTCGGCGGCGCGGGCGCGCGCGCCATCCTGCCGCGCGAGGCCGTCGAACAGTTGAAGCAGGCCGGCTTCGAGCAGGCCGAGGCGTCCGACTACGACATCCATCGCCTGGTCTGCGGCCTGCCCGACGCCAGCCGCGACCTGGTGCCGGAAAAATCCTTTCCGATGGAAAACGGCTTCGACGAACTGCACGCCATCGCCTGGGACAAGGGCTGCTACGTCGGACAGGAACTGACGGCGCGCATGCGCTACCGCGCCACGGCGAAGAAGGTGCTTCTTCCGGTGGAGATCGAGGGCGCTGCACCCGCGCCGGGCACCATTATCACGCAAGGCGACAAGGAAGCGGGCGAGATGCGCTCGTCGAACGGCACGATCGGCCTCGCGCTCTTGCGCATCGAGGCGCTGGCCCGGTTGCAGGACAGCGGCGAAGGTCTCGTCGCGGGCGAAACACGGCTCACCCCGATGCGCCCGCCCTACCTGCGCGCGCAGGCCGGCGGCGCGGAAGAGCGGCCGAACTAGCCTTCGATCTTCGAGAAATCGGCGACGCGGTTGAGGGCGCTGCGGATGCGCGAGAGCAGGCGCAGGCGGTTGGCGCGCAGGGCCTTGTCGTCCGCGTTGACCGTGACGTGGTCGAAGAAGGCATCGACCGGTTCGCGCAGGTGGGCGAGCGCCGCCATGGCGTCGCCGTATTTTTCGCCCTTGAGCGTCAGCGCCAGCGCCTGTTCTTCCAATTCCAGCACCTCGTTGAGGCGCTTCTCCTGCGGCTCGGCCAGAAGGCTTTCGTCCACGGCGATGCCCCAGGTGGCCTTGTCCTTTTTTTCCTCGATGGCGACGATGTTGGCCGCGCGCCGGTAGGCGGTGAGCAGGTTGGCGCCGTCGTCGGTGCCGAGGAAGGCGGTCAGCGCGTCGACCCGGCGCAAGAGGCGCACGAGGTCGTCTTCCCCACCGAGCGAGAACACCGCCTCGATCAGGTCGTGACGCACGCCCTTCTCGCGCATCTGCACCTTCAGGCGGTCGGCGAAGAAGGCGAGCATGTCACCCACGTCGAGCTTGCCGGTGACGTCGGCCAGCTTGAAGGCCTTGCCGAGCGGCAGGCGCAGGCCGTTTTCGGTAATGATGCGGATGACGCCGAGCGCGGCGCGCCTGAGCGCGAAGGGATCGCGCGAGCCGGTCGGCTTTTCGCCGATCGCGAAGAAGCCGGCGAGGCTGTCGATCTTGTCGGCGAGCGCGACGGCGATGGCGGTGGGCGAGGTCGGACAGGTGTCGTTCGGGCCCTTCGGCGAGTAGTGCTGGGCGATGGCTTCGGCCACGTCGGCGTCCTCGCCGTCGTGGAGCGCGTAGTAGCGGCCCATGACGCCCTGAAGTTCGGGGAATTCGCCGACGAGGCCGGTGGTGAGATCGGCCTTGGCGAGATGCGCGGCACGCGTCGCCTTGTTGCGGTCGGCGCCCGGAATGAAATCGCACAGTTCGGCGGCGAGGCTTTCGATGCGCTCGACCTTTTCCAGCACCGTGCCGAGCCTGGCATGGAAGGTGATCTGGCCGAGCCTGGCGACGCGGGAATCGAGCCGCGCCTTCCTGTCCTGGTCCCAGAAGAAGCGGGCGTCCGACAGGCGGGCGCGCAGCACGCGCTCGTTGCCGGCGATGACGGCGGCACCGCCGTCGTCGGTCAGCATGTTGGCCACCGTGATGAAGCGGGGCGCGAGCTTCCTGTCCGTCGTCTCCAGCGCGAAGTATGTCTGGTGCGCGCGCATGGATTCGGTCAGCACTTCGGCGGGCACGTCCATGAAGGCATCGTCGATGCGCCCGATCAGCGCGACGGGCCACTCGATCAGGCCGGCGACCTCGGCGAACAGCGCATGATCGTTGCGAACCTTCAGGCCTTCTTCGTGGGCCAGACGGTCGGCGTCGGTCAGCAGCATCTCGCGCCGCTCTTCGGCATCGAGGATGACGTAGGCCGAGCGCAGATTGGCGTGGTAGTCGGCGAAATTCTTCACGGCAAAGGGCTTGGGCGCGAGGAAGCGATGGCCGGCCGTGACATTGCCCGCGCGCACGCCGGCGAATTCGAAATCCACCACGCGGCCCGCGAACAGCGCCAGGATCGACTGGATCGGGCGCACCCAGCGGGACTCGCCCGCGCCCCAGCGCATCGACTTGGGCCACGGGAAGGCGGCCATCACCCCGGCGATGATTTCCGCCAGCACCTCGGCCGTGGGGCGGCCCTTCTTCTCGATCACCGCGAACAGGAATTGCTTGCCCTTGACGTCGCGGGTTTCGCATTGCTCGCGCGTCAGGCCGACCGACCCGAGGAAGCCCGCGATCGCCTTTTCCGGCGCGTCCACGGCGGGCCCCTTGCGTTCGTCCCGAACGTCGGGCTGGGCTTCGGGGATGGCGTCGATGACGAGGGTGAGGCGGCGCGGCGTGGCATAGGCGCGCGGGCGTTCGAAGGCAAGGCCGGCGGCCTTGAGCGCGTCCGCCATCAGGCGGGCGAGGTCATCGCCCGCGCGCGCCTGCATGCGGGCGGGGATTTCCTCCGACAGGATTTCGAGGAGAAGTGCGGCCATGTTACTTCGTCCTCGATGCGAGCCAGGCTTCGCAGCAGGCCTTGGCCAGGTCGCGCACGCGCTGGATATAGGCGGCGCGCTCGGTCACGGCGATGACGCCGCGCGCGTCCAGAAGGTTGAACATGTGGCTCGCCTTGATGCACTGGTCATAGGCCGGCAGCGCGAGATTGACGGCGAGCAGCTTCTTGCATTCGCCCTGCGCGCGCTCGAAGCCTTCGCCCAACTGTTTCGTGTCGGCGTGTTCGAAGTTGTAGGCGGAGAATTCCTTTTCGTTCTGCAGGAACACATCGCCGTAGGTCACGCCCTGCCCGTTGAAGTCGAGGTCGTAGACGTTCTCCACACCCTGCACATACATCGCCAGCCGTTCGAGCCCGTAGGTCAGCTCGCAGGTCACCGGCGCACATTCGATGCCGCCGACCTGCTGGAAGTAGGTGAACTGGGTGACTTCCATGCCGTCGCACCAGACTTCCCAGCCGAGCCCCCAGGCGCCGAGGGTGGGGCTTTCCCAGTCGTCCTCGACGAAGCGGATGTCGTGCAGCTGCGATGTGATGCCGAGCGCCTTGAGGCTGTCGAGGTAGAGCGCCTGCGAATTGGCGGGCGAGGGCTTCAGCACCACCTGGAACTGGTAGTAGTGCTGCAAGCGGTTCGGGTTCTCGCCATAGCGCCCGTCGGTCGGCCGCCGGCAGGGCTGCACGTAGGCCGCGCGCCACGGTTGGGGCCCGAGCGCGCGAAGCGTCGTCGCCGGGTGGAAGGTGCCCGCGCCCATTTCCATGTCGTAGGGTTGCAGGATCAGGCAGCCCTGGGCGGCCCAGTAGGTCTGCAACCGCAGGATCAGGTCCTGGAAGGACGGAGCGTCCTTGTTCTTGCGCGCGGGTGCGGAGGACATGGTGCGATGGTTTCCCGGTTCAGGCGGCCAGCATCGGGCAGTCGGCGCGGCCGGACGGACATTTCGCGAGCCCCGCCGCCGCATAGGTGCCGCAGGCCGGACAGGCGGCGAGATCGGTGCCGCGCACGGCATCGCGCCTTGCGGCCTCGGCCGCCTTCTGTTTTTCCTGCGAGCGCTTCAGCCACCTGTAGCCGTACCACAGGGCCGCGGCGATCAGGACGATCAGCAGGATCTTGGAAAGGCTCAATCCGAACATGGCGGTGTTTTAGAGGCGGGCGGGCGAAAGGGCAAGGAAAGCCCGCAGCCCCGGCCTTAGCGGCCTCAGCCCCCGCGGCCGGCGAGCGGCAGGGACGCGCCGTGGCGCAGCACGGCCTCGGCCTCGACCGTATAGCGGCCATCATCCTCGTGCAGCACCAGCCCTTGGGCGAGCCGCATCGGCGCCTTCGATCCCTTGATCGCCTGCACCACCACCCGCGAGGCGGGTTTCGATGACCGGTCGGGCCACAGCGGAAACACGGTGATGCCGCCCGCCCGGCCGCGCAGCATGGCGAGCAGGTCGTCGAGCCGGTCGGCGCGGTGGATCATGGTGATGGTGCCCCGGTCGCGCAGCATGACGCAGCCGAAGCGCACCCAGGCATCGAGCCCGGCGCCCGACGCCCCCGCGTGGCCCTCGATGCGCGCCCCGGCGCGCGAGGCGTTGGAGGACACATCGGCGCTGCCGGGTTCCAGATACGGCGGATTGGCGAGGACGTGGTTGAAGCTGCCGGGCGCAAGGCGCGAGGGCGGCCGGGCGAGATCGCCCACCATGAAGTCCACGCGGTCATCAAGCCCGTTCAGCCGGGCATTTTCGGCGGCGAGCCGCAGCATCGACGCATCGATCTCGATGCCGGTGACGCGCAGGCCGGGCACCCGCCAGGCCAGCAGCAGCGCCGCCGTCCCTACCCCGGTGCCGATGTCGAGCGCCTTGTCGCCCGCTTCCGCCGGCACCGCGGCGGCGAGCATGACGGGATCGATAGCCGCACGGTAACCCTTTTCGGGCTGCCGCAGGCGGACCTTGCCGCCGAGAAAGCCGTCCTCGCTGACGCCCTCGGCCACCTGCGGGGTCGGCGCGGCGGCGGAATTCCCCGAACCCCGGTCCACGTCCACCGCCTGCCCCGGCGGCCTGCCGTCCAGTTCCGCCCGGCCCTGGTCGATGATCGCGCGCGCGCGCGGGTAATCCTCGTCGGCC
>CAXRES010000113.1:0-29694 GCA_964229575.1 Alphaproteobacteria bacterium | reverse complement strand
CAGCGGCCGCGACAGGGAGGAAGAGGTCATGTCCGAAGTCATGGACCGCAAGGGCGCGGGATCGGTGCAGGCCAGGGTATCGGCCGCCGAATGGGAGACCCGCGTGGAGCTGGCCGCGGCCTTCCGCATGGCCTTTCACCTCGGCTGGAACGACCGGCTGGTCAACCACATCACCGCCCGCGTGCCGGACGAGCCGGACTATTTCCTGATGAACCCGCACGGACTCGGCTGGAACGAGATCACCGCGTCCTCCCTGGTGAAGGCCGACTTCAAGGGCAATATCGTGAGCGACGCCGAAGCCTCGCTGGCGCCCGCCGGGCTCAACTTCCACAGCGCCATCCTGGACAGGAAGCGCGACGTCAACTGCGTCTGCCACACGCACCCGACGACCGGCGTGGTGGTTTCCGCGCTCAAGGGCGGGCTCAGGATCCTCGACCAGACGGGCTGCATCCTGCACGGCGAGCTCGGCTATCACGGCTTCGAGGGCTACGCGCGCGAGAAGGACGAGGCGCCGCGCATCATCGGCGACCTCGGCGACGGCAAGGCGCTGATCATGCGCAACCACGGCCTGCTGACGGTGGGCCGCGACATCGGCGAGGCCTTCACCTACATGCGCCGGCTGATCTACGCCTGCGAGCTCTACGAGCGCGCCCTGCAGACCGGCGCCGAGATCGTGGAGATCCCCGACGCGGTCAAGGAACACACGCGCGGCCAGAACCGGGCGCGCACCGGCAACAAGCCCTACGGCGGGCCGGAATGGCGCATGACCCGGCGCATGGCCGACCAGCTCTATCCCGACCACCGCAGCTGACGGGCCGCGCAGGTCTTTCGCAACCTGCTGAAAGATCAGTGGAAATCCGGCCCCGGCGCGGACGGGCGCGCGGTCGTTTGCTGATAATCAGAATCGCCGTCGAAGAAATAAAATCAGTGTTCCCGACATCGGGGGTAATCTTTTACTCTGTCTGTCGCTAAACTATTGGCAGACCAAGAATGATCGGGCCGAAGACCGTGAACCGGCCCGCGGGAGAACAGGGTATGGCGTCCCTTTCGGCGGACCGCGACGCGCGGGAACTCGTTGCCAAGTCATGTCGCATGCTGGGCGGCCTCGGCCTGACCAAGGCGGCCACCGGCCATGTCAGCCAGCGCAGCCCCGACGGCAGGCACGTCCTGATCCGCGCCCGCGGGCGCGACGAGATCGGCGTGCGCTACACCACCGCCGACCAGGTCATCATGGTCGATCTCGACGGCAGGAAGGTGGACGGCGCCGACGGTCTCGCCGCGCCGTCGGAGGTTTACCTGCACGTCCATCTCTACCGCACGCGCCCCGACGTCCAAAGCGTCGTGCATATTCATCCGCCGACGGTGGTGCTGTTCACCATCTGCGAGATGCCGTTGCAGCCGATCTATGGCGGCTACGATCCGGGCAGCCTCGATCTGCTGCTCAAGGGCATTCCCACCTACGGTCGCTCGATCACCATCACCAACTTCGATCTGGCGAAGGAATTTGGCGCGGCGATGGGCGACAAGGCCGTCTGCCTGATGCGCGGGCACGGCATCACCACGGCGGGCGCCAGCGTCGAGGAGGCGACGGTCACGGCGATCCGCCTCAACGAACTGGCGGAAATGAACTTCCGCGCCCACCAGCTCGGCACGCCGAAGCCCATTTCGGACGAGGACATCGCCGAATTCCAGCGTCGCCGAAACCGGGGCGAATCGAAGGGCGCGGTGCACATGAATTCGACCTGGCGCTACTACGCCGATCTTTCGGGGGCGTGAGGTGGTTAAGGCCTCGGGTAAATCGACCATTGGCAAGGGCCCTCTGCGCGTGGGCGTCGCCGGGCTCGGCGTCGCCTCGTCCCAGGTCCTGCCCGCCTTCCGCGCCGGCTCGCCCTACGAACTGGCGGGCGGCGCCGACACCAGCGCCGAAGCGCGCGCGGCCTTCACGCAACGCTACGGCAAGCCGGCCTGCAAGTCGGTGGCCGAGCTTTGCGCGCGCGACGACATCGACGCGGTGTGGATATCGACGCCCAACACCTTGCACATGGAACACACGATCACGGCGGCGCGTGCGGGCAAGCATGTGATCTGCGAAAAACCGATGGCGGTGACGCTGCAACAGTGCGACCGCATGATCCGCGCCTGCGAGGACGCGGGCGTCCATTACCTGCAAGGCCACAGCAAGATCTACCAGGCGCCGATGAAGGCGATCCGCAAGATCGTCAATTCCGGGCGTCTGGGAAAGGTGGTGCAGATCCACGCCGCCAATTTCAACGACTGGCTCCAGCGCCCGCGGCTCGCGCCGGAACTCGACACCACGAAGGGCGGCGGCATCGTCTACCGCCAGGGCCCCCACATCATCGACATCGTGCGCTTCATCGGCGGCGGCATGGTCGACAACGTGCGCGGCGTGTCGGGCCGCGCCGACAGGTATTTCGACACCGAGGGGCATTTCTCGGCGCTGCTCGAATTCGATAACGGCGCCACCGCCACCGTCACGTTCAACGGCTACGGCTATTTCGACGTGACGGAACTGACCTGGGGCATCGGCGAATCGGGCCGCGTGCAGTCGGGCGGGCGCATCTTCCCGCGCCCCGACAAGCCGCGCCTGAAGGGCCCGGCCAATCCCGCGGCCAAGCGCGCGGTCGCCGTCGACCGCGGCGAGGGCGGCGAGGGCGGCGAAAGGAAGCCCGACGAACAGCATCAGCCGTTCTTCGGGCTCCCGGTGGTGTTCTGCGAAAAGGGCGTCATCCGCCAGGCCCCCGACGGGCTCTACGTCTACACCCAGAAGGGGCGGGAAGACGTGCCGCTTTCGGGCAGCCACGGCCGCAGCCAGGAATTGCAGGAACTGGTCGACGCGATCAGGCAGAAGCGTCCGGCCTTCCCCAACGGCCACTGGGGCAAGGCGACGCTCGAGGTCTGCCTCGCGATCATGGCCTCGGGGCGCGACGGCAAGGTGCGCCGGCTCAGGCATCAGGTACCGGCGCCGTGAAGAGCGCCGGATAGAACACGGGAGAAACGACCGGATGGACCGTATTCACTTTCCGTACCGCGCGCACAGCCACCTCGTGCTGATGCACGTCATCCAGGAATCGGGGGCCTGGGCGCGCAACAGGCTCGAGGTCGACTACGAGCGCGTCATCAGCCGCGAGGACGCCCACGAGCTGGTGCCCAAGGGCGAGGTCGAATTCGTCTCCGGCAACCACGTGTCCACCTACGCGGCGCGCGCCCGCGGCGATACCTGGACCTACGTCGGCCAGAGCATGAGCAACAACAACGTCGCGCTGGTGACGCGCGACGACACCGGGATCAACTCGATCGCCGACCTGCGCCACCGCAAGGTCGGCTCGCGCGGCAACCATCCGTACCTCAACACCTGGCTTTACCTGAAGCAGCACGGGCTCGATGCCGACAAGGACGAGGTCGAGATCATCCGCCGCGCCCAGCAGGACGTGACGGAACCGGGCAAGCCGCGGCGCAAGAGCCTGATCGAAATGGTGCGCGACAAGGACGTCGAGGCCTGCTTCCTCAGCCAGCCCAACGCCGAGCTGGCCCGCCGCCAGCAGCTCAAGGTCATCCCCTGCGATCCGCAGCACATGATCTTCTACATGACGATGTCGACCAGCAAGAAGATGGTGGACGAACATCCCGACGTGGTCATGCGCGTGCTCAAGGGCATCATCGAGGGCATCGCCTTTTTCAAGATCAACCGCGAAAAGACCATCGAGATCATCATGCGCCGCTACGACAACGACGGCGTGTTGAGCCGCGATGTGGCGGAAATCCTCTACGACGATCTGTCGCCCAAGCTCGATCCCAGGCTGATCCCGAGCATGCAGTCGATCTTCAACGTCTATCAGGAGGCCCTCAAGCAGGACGAGAAGAACGGCGATGCCAGGAACATCCATCCGCTCGCGCTGTGGGACTTCCATTTCCTGCGCCAGATCGAGGATTCCGGCTTCATTCGCAACCTGTACAAGGATCATCCGCACCTGCTGCTCGGCCACGGCGGCTGAGCGATACGCGCCCAAGGGAGGATCGTCATGCTGTCACGCGAAGAAAATGAACTTCTGACCCGGGTCGGTCCCGGCACCCCGGCCGGCGAATTGCTGCGCCGTTACTGGCAGCCGGTGGCCTGCGTCGCCGAACTGACCGCGGAAAAGCCGATCAAGGCCGTCAAGGTGCTCGGCGAAAAGCTGGTGGTCTACCGCGACAAGTCGGGCAATTACGGCATGGTCGGCGAGCAGTGCCCGCACCGCTTCGCCTCGCTCGCCTACGGCCGGGTGGAAGCCGACGGGATCCGCTGCCCCTACCACGGCTGGAAGTTCAACGGCGCCGGCAAGTGCATCGAGACGCCGGCCGAGCCCAAGGGCAGCACGCTCAAGGACGCGGTGCGCCATGCGGGCTATCCGGTGCGCGCCCTCGGCGGCATGCTGTTCGGCTACCTGGGCCCGGCGCCGGTTCCGGCGCTGCCGCACTGGGACGTGCTGGCCTGGGAGCACGGCCGGCGCACGGTCGAGCGCCATTCGGTCGTCGAATGCAACTGGCTTCAGTGCATGGAGAACTCGGTCGATCCGTCGCACCTGTTCTGGCTGCACGGACGCACGGCGCATCTCGCCGGCCTGATGGACGAGTTCGAGGAAAAAGAGGACTTCATCCCCTTCGATTTCGGCATCATGAAGAAGCGTTCCACGCCGATCAAGGGCAAGGGCGTGCAGGTCGACCAGCATCCGCTGCTGTTTCCCAACATCCTGCGCCATGTCGCGCATGATCGCACGGGCGGCGGCAGCAATCGTCACAATCTTCAATACCGCGTGCCGATCGACGACAACAACACGCAGGTCTTCATGATCAACTTCACGTCGGATCCCGCCGTGCGCACGCCCGCCGGCGGCGAAGCGCCCTTCAGCTTCGTCCCCATGCGGGGCGAAGACGGCGATTACCGCATGGACATGGTGCTGGCGCAGGACGTCATGGCCTGGGAAACCCAGGGGCATGTCCTGGATCGCACGCGCGAGCAGCTCGGCACCGCCGACAAGGGGCTGGTGATGTACCGCCGGCTGATCAAGGACCAGATCGCGGCCGTCGCCGCGGGCAAGGCGCCGCTCGGCGTCCGGCCGGCGGACCAGGAATCGATCATCGAACTCGACGTCATCAACGAGCGCATCGGGCTGATGCAGCCCGAACGCCAGGGCGCCGCGCAGTAAAAAATTCGCAAACCTAACGTCGCATCTCTCGGAGGAAACAGGAAAAGATCATGATCATCGACATTCACGCGCATTTCACCGCGCCGGACAAGCTGTTCGCCTACAAGTCGAATCTTCTCGCGTCGCGTGCGCGCGGGCGCGACAAGCTCAAGATGTCCGACGAGCTGATCATCGAGGCGCTCAACAAGCCCGTGCATGGCGGCGCTTCGCACATGCAACAGCTCGACGAAGTGGGAACCGACCTGCAGATCATCTCGCCGCGCCCCTACCAGATGATGCATTCGGAAAAGCCCGAAGGCATCGTTCATCGCTTCTGCGAGGCCTGCAACGACCTGACCGCCGCTCAGGTGCGGCTGTTTCCCGACCGGTTCATCGGCATGGCCTCGCTGCCCCAGAACATGGGCGTCAGTCCCGCCAACTCGATCCCGGAACTCGAACGCTGCGTCAAGGAACTGGGCTTCGTCGGCTGCCTGCTCAACGCCGATCCCAGCGAATGTCTGGAACCGCCGCCGGGCCTGGGCGACGAATACTGGTATCCGCTCTACGAAAAGCTGGTCGAGCTCGACGTGCCCGCGATGGTGCACAGCGCCGGCTGCCGCGCGCACCGGCACAACTACACGCTCAATTTCATCCTTGAAGAATCCATCGCCATCATCTCGGTGCTGAGCTCGCGGGTGTTCCAGGACTTCCCCAAGCTCAAGCTCATCATCTGCCACGGCGGCGGGGCCATTCCCTACCAGATCGGCCGTTTCCGCGCGGCGCGCATCAAGGGCGGCCGGGCCAAGGAAACCTTCGAGGAGAGCTTGCGCAGGCTCTATTTCGATACCGCGCTTTACACCAAGGACGCGCTCGAAATGCTGTTCCGCTGGGCGACGCCCGACCGCTGCATGTTCGGCACGGAACGTCCGGGCGCCGGCACCGCGCAGGATCCCAAGACCGGCCAGTGGATGGACGACACCCGTCCGCTGATCGAATCCATCGACTGGCTGACGGCCGCCGACCGGAAGAAGATATTCGAGGACAACGCCCGCAAGGTGTTCAACCTGAAGGTCTGAGGAAGAGAACAAGAAGAAACAGGTATGTCCATGTCGGCCGTGCAGCATTCCACGACGAAGGGAGGGACCGGGCCGCAGGCCCGGTCCGCCGCCATCCGTCTCGTCAACCTGTCGAAGACCTACCCGGGCAACACGCAGAAGGCCGTCGACGGCCTTTCGCTGGAAGTGGCCGACGGGGAGGTCTTCACCCTGCTCGGCCCTTCGGGCTGCGGCAAGTCGACGACGCTGCGCATGGTCGCGGGGCTGGAGGAGCCGGACGAGGGCGAAATCTGGTTCGGCGACGAAGCCGTGGTGGTCACGTCGCAACGGCTGTCGCTGCCGCCGGAGAAGCGCAACCTCGGCATGGTGTTCCAGTCCTATGCCATCTGGCCGCACATGACGGTGGAAGAAAACGTCAGCTTCCCGCTGAAGGCGCGCAAATATGCCCGGGCCGAGATCAACGAACGGGTCGAGAAGATCCTCGATCTCGTCGGCATGGCGGGAATGGAGAAGCGCCCCGGGCCGCTTCTGTCGGGCGGCCAGCAGCAGCCCGTTTCGCTGGCCCGCGCGCTGGTGACGGAGCCGCGCAACCTGCTGCTCGACGAGCCGTTCAGCCACCACGACGCCAAGCTGCGCGAGCAGATGCGGCTCGAGGTCAAGCTGCTTCAGGACCGACTGAACATCGCCGTTCTCTTCGTCACCCACGACCAGATCGAGGCGCTGAGCCTGTCGGACCGCATCGCCATCATGAAGCAGGGCATCGTGCAGCAGCAGGGCGGCCCGCGCGAACTTTATGACCAGCCCGCCAATGAATTCGTGCGCGACTTCATCGGCAAGACGCTGCTGTTCCGCGGCACGGTCAAGGCGGCGAGCCCGTCCGGGCCGCTCGCCATCGCGCTGGAAGGGGCGCCCGACTGCACCGTCTTCGGCCATGCCAGCGATCCGTGCGGCATTCCCGCCGGGGGGCAGGTGTTCATCGGGGTTCGGCCCGAAGACATCGAAATCCTGCCCGCGGGCGGATCGTCCGTGCCTTCGGGAATGCTCGGCGGCACGGTGCGGGCCGCGCTGTTCATCGGCGAGCGCGTCGAATACCAGGTCGAAATTTCCGGTCAGGGCGCGGTGCTGATCTACGGCGACCGCCACGATCCCCTGCCGGAAGGCCGGCCGGTATGGATTCGTCCGCGTCCGGAGGGCCACACGGCCTGGGCGTCGGACTGGCGCGAGGGCGAATGACGGACTTCATTCACTGCACAAGGTTCCACGAGAAGAAGGGAGTCGAGACATGATGCGCAAACTGGCTACGACAGGCGCCGTGGCGGCGATCGCGATGATCCCGGCCCTGGCAATCGCCGACCAGCCGCGGGCCGCTTCGGCAGGCCAGGCCGTACAGGTCGCGGCCGTCACCCCCGAAATGCAGAAACTGATCGAGGCGGCAAAGAAGGAAGGCAAGGTCGAGGTCATTCTCTCCGGCCAGGTGCCGCAGAAGCTGCGCGCCGCCATGCCGGCCTTCGAGAAGAAATACGGCATCAAGGTCAATTTCCAGACCGGCAGCGGCCGCCGGCACGCCGAACGCATCCTGGCCGAGCGCCGCGTCGGCCGCCGTACGATCGACGTATGGCTGGGCGGCGCCAATACGGCGCTGGTGCAGCTCGTGCCCAACAAGGCGCTGGCGTCCTTCCCGGAACTGCTCGTCGATCCCGAAGTGAAGGACCAGAGCAAGTGGTTCCAGGGCAAGCACCACTACACCGATCCCGAGAACCGCTTCATCTTCACCTGGGGGGCATCGCCCGCCTACAACATCGCCTACAACACCAAGATGGTGAAACCGGACGAGATCAAGTCCTACCACGATCTTCTCAATCCGAAGTGGAAGGGCAAGATCGTGTCGTGGAATCCGTCGGCCCAGGGCACGGCGGCCTCCTCGGTGCCGATGTTTCTCAACCCCAAGATCGGCGAGACATGGTTCCGTCGCTGGGCGACCGAAATGAAGCCGGTGATCGTCACCGATGCCCGCCAGGCGGCGGAATGGGTGGCCATCGGCCGTTTCCCCATCGGCCTGTTCGGCACCGCCACCCAGGCCGAAGTGCTGGCCGAGCAGGGGTTCCCCGTCAAGGGCTGGATGCCGCATCCGATGGCGGAAGGGGAGGTGCTTTCGGCCTCCGCCGCGAACCTGATGGCGATGGACAGCGCGCCCAATCCCAACGCGCGCAACCTGTTCCTCAACTGGGCCCTGAGCCGGGAAGGCCAGGCCCTGTTCATCAAGATCGGCGAAAAGACCGACTCCTTGCGGACCGACGTGCCCAACGACACGATCGAGCCGCAGTACCGGATCGATCCCAAGGGGGACTACTACGTTCCCTTCTCCGATCCCAAGTACATCAACCAGCAGGACGAAATCATCAACAAGCTCAAGCAGATCATGAGCGACGCGGGCTACCGCTAGACCGCATGCCGAAGGCGCCTTCGGGCGCCTTCGGCCCCATCCCCGGATCAGGACCTCAATGACCAGCGCACCGATTGCAGCACCGCCGTCCAGCCGCCTGCGCCTTCCCGGCACGGGCACCTTCGTCATGGCTCTGCTGATCCTGTTCTTCGGCTTCTACATCATCTATCCGATCGCGCTGATCTTCATCCAGAGCTTCAACGCCGAGACGGTGGTGCTCGGCAAGTACCAGTTCAGCTTCGTCAACTGGCAGAAGGCGTTTGCCGAGCCCGGCACGCTCGAAAGCCTGGGCAACACCATCCTGGTCTACGTCGCCTATACGGCGGTCGCCTTTCCCGTCGCGGTGCTGATTTCATGGATTCTCGCGCGCACGCCGATTCCGTTCAGCCGTGGCCTTGAATTCATGTTCTGGCTGTCGTTCATGCTGCCCGGCCTGACCACGACGATCGGCTGGACGCTGCTGCTCGACCCCTATTTCGGCTTCATCAACGTGGCGGCGAAGAGCCTGTTCGGCCTCAACGACCCGCTGTTCAACATCTACAGCGTCGAAGGCATCGTCTTCGCCCACCTGATGGGCAACGCCATATCGCAGAAGGTGATGCTGCTGACGCCCGCCTTCCGCAACATGAACGTGGCGCTGGAGGAGGCCGGCCGCGTGTCGGGCGCCGGACGACTCAGGACCATGCTGCGCATCACCCTGCCGGTGATGATCCCGCCGATGGTGGTCGTCCTCATGCTCAATACCGTGCGAATGTTCAATTCCTTCGAGATCGAGCAGATCCTCGGCACCCCGATCAAGTTCTACGTCTATTCCACGCGCATCTTCAATCTGGTGCGCGAAGCCGAGCCGCCGCTCTATGGCGAGGCGACGGCGCTGGCCAGCCTGACGCTGATCATCATCCTGCTGTTCATTCCCTTGCAGCGCTGGCTGCTCGGCCGGCGCCGCTACACGACGATCGGCAGCGGCTACAAGCCGGGTCTCGTCCACCTCGGCCTGATGCAGCCCGTGGCCCTGGTCTTCGTCGTTTTCGTCGTGGCGCTGCTGACGATCGTGCCGGTCATCACGCTGCTTGGCGGCAGCTTCATGACGCGCGCGGGCTTCTTCCAGGCGACGCCTACCTACACGCTCGCCCACTGGCAGACGGTGCTGGCCGACCCCATCTTCTTCCGCGCGTTCGGCACCACCTTCATCATCGCCATATCGACGGCCATCGTGTCGCCGGTGATCTTCTCGATGGTGGCCTATGTGCTGGTGCGCCGCGCCTGGACCGGCCGCACGCTGCTCGATTCGATCTTCTGGTTCTCGGCAGGCATACCGGGGATGCTGTCGGGCCTCGGCCTCCTGTGGGTGATTCTCGATACGCCGGGCCTCAATTTCCTGTTCGGCACGATCTGGATTCTCATCATCGTCGGCATCCTCCAGGGCAAGCTGACCAGCGTGCAGATGTTCAAGTCGACCTTCCTGCAGATCGGCCAGGAGATGGAGGAAGCGGCGCGCACCGCGGGCGCGGGCTGGCTCTATACCTATTTCCGCATCTGGCTGCCGCTGATCGCGCCCACTCTGGTGCTGCTCGGCACCCTCAATTTCGTGCTGGCGGCGGGCGCGACCAGCAGCGTCATCCTTCTGGCGAGCCGCGACACGGTGACGCTGTCGCTGCTCGCGCTCGAATACATGACCACCAACGTCGGCGCGGCGCGCGAGGTGGCCGGCATCATCAGCCTGTTCATCGTCGCCATGACGGCGGGAATAGCCCTGGTGGCGCGCTGGTTCGGCTTCCAGATCGGCGTGCGCGACCGCGGGATGTAGTTTCAGCAAGGGCAGGGCAGGAAAATGGCGGACAATTCGACGACAACCGGGCCAGCGACAACCGGGGCAGCGACAACCGCGGGCGGCGCGGGCGCCGAAACGCCGCGCATGCGCCGCGTCAGCGCCTATGCCGAGTGGCAGAAGGGCGAAGGCATCCCGGTCTACGACACGTTCTTCGTCGGCGACATGAAGACGCTCGAACTCGGCCGCTGGGCGCGGCTCGGCGTCGATGCCGCCTTCGTCAACCTGGAAGGGGCGGGGGATTCCAACAACTGCTACGTGGCGGAAGTGCCCGTCGGCGGCTCGACCGCGCCGATGCGCCATCTGTATGAAGAGCTGGTCTATGTCCTGCAGGGCAGCGGCGCCACGACGATTTCCAACGGCAAGGGGGCGAGCCACACCTTCGAATGGCAGGCCGGAAGTCTCTTCGCCATCCCGATGAACACCACCTTCCGGCACTTCAATACTTCGGGCGGCGAGCCCGCGCGCTATGTCGCCGTCATCACCGCGCCGGTGGTGATGAACCTGTTCCACAACACCGATTTCGTCTTCAACACGCCCTACGACTTCACCGACCGCTACAACGGCGAGCAGTCCTTCGACGGAGCGGGCGAACTGTGGCTCAACAGCCGCGGCGTGTTCCGCATCTGGGAAACGAACTTCGTGCCCGATGCCGACACGCACCAGCTCTACAAGCGCGGCAACCGGGGCGCGGGCGGCTCCTACATCTGTTTCGAGCTGGCGCACGGCAGCATGGTCGCGCACATCTCGGAATTTCCGGTCGGCACCTACAAGAAGGCGCACCGCCACGGGCCGGGCGCCAACGTCATCATCCTCGGCGGCAAGGGCTTCACCCTCCTGTGGGAGGACGGCAAGTGGGACGAGCGGGTCAAGGTCGACTGGAAGCCCGGAAGCATCGTCGTGCCGCCGTCGCGCTGGTTCCACCAGCACTTCAATTCCGGGGCGGAGCCGGCGCGCTACCTGGCGCTGCGCTGGGGCTCGAACCGCTACGAATTCAATATCGTCGGTCAGGAACGCGAGGGCGGCACCGACACCAGCGTCAAGCTGGGCGGCGACCAGATCGAGTATCCGGACGAGGATCCCGAAGTGCATCGCCTGTTCGAGGCCGAGTTGAAGGCCTCGGGCGCGACGTGCCGGATGAAGGCGATGCAGGCGCCGGGATGCACCGGGATTTCGCACGAAGACCAGGCGGACTGAGGACGGCGGAGCGGACAGGGGAGAACAGCCATCATGGCCGAAATCGTCATAGCCGCGGGCTCGTCGCACGGGCCCAGCATCCAGTCCACGCCCGAACACTGGGCCAGGCTCGGCGAGGGCGACACGCGCGATCCGCGCTTCGATTTCGAGGCGCTGAAGGCCCGGGCCCGGCCCGGCCTCGAAAAGGAACTGACGCTGGACGTCTGGCGCGCCCGCCACGGGGCGGCGCGCGCCGCGCTCAAGACGCTGAATGCGGCGCTGCGCGCCGCTCGCCTCGATGCCGTGGTGGTGGTGAGCAACGTGCACCGCGTCTATCCGGCCGACCACCATCCGGTGTTCGGCGTCTTCCGCGCCGAAAGCTATCCGGTGACGACCCGGGCCGAGCGGCCCTTCGATCCCGACCAGCGCTTCATCGACGAGGACAAGCGGCCGAAGGACAAGAACGTGGTCGAGGCCCGGGGCCACGCGGCGCTCGCCACGCACCTGATCGAGACGATGATCGCAGACGACATCGACGTCGCCTGCCTCGACCGCCTTCCCGACGGCAAGGCATTGGACGACGCCTTCACCTTCGCCTACGACTGGATGCTGGGCGGGCGCGATGTGCCCATGGTGCCGTTCTTCCTCAGCCGCGACCTGCCCAACCAGGCCCACCCGAAACGCTGCCATGCGATGGGCGCGGCGCTGGGACGCGCCATCCGATCCTTCCCCGGAAACTTGCGCGTCGGGCTGATCGCCTCCGGGGGATTGAGCCACCAGTTCCTCGACGAAGAGCTCGACCGCCAGGTCATCGCTGCGCTTGCTCAAGGCCGGCCGGAAGACCTCTTTGGCCTGGACCGGGCGCGCCTCAATCTGGGGCCTGGCACGCCTGAAATCCTCAACTGGATCGCCGTAGCCGCGGCCATGGCACCTCAAAGGCTCGATCTCGTCGACTACGTGCCCGCCTATCGTTCGCTCGCCAGCACCGGCCACGGCCTCACGTTTGGTCTCTGGCGCTGACGCGGCGCGCGGTTCACGGCGCTGACGCGGTGCGCGGCTCACGGCGCTGACGCGGCCGATGGATTTGGCCGGCGTCTGCCGCTAAGGTGACGCCGCTTCGGCCTCGGGCGCGTGGTGGAATGGTAGACACGAGGGACTTAAAATCCCTTGGCTTCGGCCATGCAGGTTCGATCCCTGCCGCGCCCACCAATCCAGAAAATGGCGGATTTCCTGGCTTTGCGGCCGGCCGCCGGGCCCCCTTCCGGTTTGTCTATAGATGGTGTCGCAGGCCACCTCCCGCCGGGCTGTTAACCCCCCGTTAAACCCCTGGGGCCGCGCAAAAAAATCTGGGCCGCGCACGAAAATATCTCTTGAAAGCCGCCCCAATTACTCGTATGTGACGGATGCCCTAAGTCGCACGTGCCCGTGGGTGCTGGCACACCGATCCCGCAAGGGACCGGAAGCACCTTAAAGCAACGACGGTGCGGGCTTTTTTGGTCTCAGTCGGTTGTCCAAAGACCGGCGACACTGAAGAGGCACACCCTCCTTGCCCCATGTGCGGACCGGGTATCCCGATCCAATCTAAGGCAGACAATCCCGGGGAAGGCCGAATCTTCGGCATCATCCCCAAACCGGTTCCCAAACCGCTGGCCCAGCGTTTCCACCGCGCCGCCGGCGAAGCAGGAACTGGAAGTGGCAACTGTTTGGATTGGAGACGATCTCGATGGCTACACAGCGTATCCTCGACTTTCTTGCCAGGGAACGACCCGAAGGCCCCTGCCTGGTGGTCGACCTCGACGTGGTGCGACAGAATTACGAAGCCTTCCGCCGGACGCTCCCGGAAACGAGCATCTATTACGCGGTCAAGGCCAACCCCGCTCCGGAAATCCTGAGCCTGCTCGCCGAGCTCGGCTCGAGCTTCGATACTGCCTCGGTCGCCGAGATCGAGATGGCGCTCGCTGCCGGGGCCTCGCCCGACCGCATTTCCTACGGCAACACGATCAAGAAGGAACGCGACATCGCGCGCGCCTTCGAACTCGGCGTGCGCCTGTTCGCCGTCGACAGCGTGGAGGAGGCCGAAAAGGTCTCCCGTGCCGCGCCCGGCGCGAAGGTGTTCTGCCGCGTGCTGACCGACGGCTCCGGCGCCGAATGGCCGCTCAGCCGCAAGTTCGGCTGCCGCCGCGACATGGCCGTTTCGGTCATGGAACGGGCGAAGGCGATGGGTCTCGTGCCCTACGGCCTCAGCTTCCACGTCGGCTCCCAGCAGCCGGACGTGGACGCGTGGGACCGCGCGCTCGCCGATGCGTCCTGGACCTTCAAGCAGCTTCGCCGCAAGAGGATCCGCCTGTCGATGGTCAACCTCGGCGGCGGCTTCCCGACGCGTTACCTGAAGGACGTGCCGTCGGTCGACGACTACGGCCAGGCGATTTTCGGCGCGCTGCGCCGGCATTTCGGCAACCGTATTCCGGAAACCATCATCGAACCGGGCCGCGGCATGGTCGGCGACGCGGGCGTGATCAAGACCGAAGTGGTCCTGATCTCGCGCAAGTCCGACGACGATCCGACGCGCTGGGTCTATCTCGACATCGGCAAGTTCGGCGGCCTGGCCGAGACGATGGACGAGGCGATCCGCTATCCGATCCGCACGCCGCGCGACGGCGACGCGGTGGAGCCGTGCGTCATCGCCGGCCCGACCTGCGATTCGATGGACGTTCTGTACGAAAAGACCCTGTATCCGCTTCCCGTATCGCTGACCATCGGCGACGAGCTGCTGATCGAGGCGACGGGCGCGTATACGACCACTTACGCTTCGGTCGCCTTCAACGGGTTCCGTCCGTTGCAGGCCTACGTCATCTGAGGACGGCTCGATGATTCGCCTGAGACGGGAAGCGCCCGCGCACGTTCCTGCGCGTGAAGCCCTGCTGGACGCCTGCTTCGGCGCCGAGCGGTTCGCCAAGACGTGCGAACTGCTGCGCCGCGGCTCGCGTCCGGCGCCGGGGCTGTCGTTTGCCGCGTTCGACGGGCGTGAACTCGTCGGCACGCTCAGGCTGTGGCCGATCGTCGCGGGCTCGTCGGGGCCCGCGCTGCTGCTCGGTCCGCTTGGCGTCGCCAGAGACCGGCGTTCGCGCGGCATCGGCCATCAGCTCGTCGTCGCGGCGATCGACAAGGCCAGGCGGCGCGGCCACCGCGCCGTGCTGCTCGTGGGCGATGCGCCCTATTACGCGCGCTTCGGCTTCTCCGACCGGTTCACCGGCGGCCTCGTCATGCCGGGGCCCGTCGACCGCGCCCGTTTCCTCGGGCTCGAACTCGTGCCCGACGCCCTCGCCGGGGCGACCGGCCTCGTGGCGGCGCGTCTGCCGCGCCGGCTGACGCGTCCGCAGACCGGTCTCAGTCCCGCCGCCGCTCCCCTCGGGAGCGGCCTGATCGCGACCCCGGTCGCCGCCTGATCACCGCTCGATCCCGCGCGCAAGCGTCAACAACGCGCGCAAGCGTCAAAAAAGGGAAAATGGTTCGATGACCGACTGGCCAGTTCATGCCCGTTTCGACGGGCCGATCGTGATGATCGGCTACGGCTCCATCGGACGCGGCGCGCTGCCGCTGATCATGCGGCATATCGCCTGCGATCGCTCCCGGATCACCGTCATCGACCCTGACGACAGCCACCGCGACATGCTCGAGCGCGAGAACATCGCCTTCGTCCACAAGGCGCTGACCCGGGAAAACTACCGCGACATCCTGAAGCCGCTGCTGACGGCCGGTCCTGTGCCGGGCTTCATCGTCAACCTGTCGGTCGACGTGTCTTCCGTCGCCATGATGGATTTGTGCAAGGAGCTGGGCGCGCTTTATATCGACACGGTGATCGAACCGTGGCTCGGCTTCTATACCGACCGGCACATGCCGCCCGAGGCGCGCTCGAATTACGCGCTGCGCGAATCGCTGCTCGATCTTCGCCGGCGCAAGCCGGGCGGGCCGACCGCGGTCAGCTGCTGCGGCGCCAATCCGGGCATGGTTTCCTGGCTGGTCAAGCAGGCCCTGCTCAATCTTTCTGCCGACATGGGGAAGCCGGTGGACGCGCCCGCCGACCGCGAAGGCTGGGCAAGGCTGATGTGGCGGCTGGGCGTCAAGGGCATTCACGTCGCCGAACGCGATACCCAGCGCGCGCGCGCGCCCAAGCCCCACGGCATCTTCGTCAATACCTGGTCGGTCGAAGGCTTCATCGCCGAAGGGCTGCAGCCCGCCGAACTCGGCTGGGGCACCCACGAAAAGGCCCTGCCGCCCGAAGGCCGCCGCCACACGGCAGGATGCGGCGCCGCCATCTACATGATGCGACCGGGTGCCAATACGCGCGTGCGGTCCTGGACGCCGACCGCCCAGTCGCAGGTCGCCTATCTCATCACCCACAACGAGGCGATTTCGATCTCCGACTACTTCACGGTGCGCGAAGATCACAAGGTTCTTTTCCGGCCTACCTGCCATTACGCCTATCACCCCTGCGACGACGCGGTCCTGTCCCTGCACGAGCTGGCTGGACGCCAGTGGCGCCCGCAGGAGGACTGGGTGATCCTGGACGAGCACGATATTCTCGACGGCGCCGACGAGCTCGGCATTCTGATCTACGGCCATGCGCGCAACGCCTACTGGTTCGGCTCGCAGCTGTCGATCGAGGAAGCCCGCCGCGTCGCACCCTTCCAGAACGCCACCGGCTTGCAGGTGACTTCCGCGGTGCTGGCCGGCATGGTCTGGGCGCTCGAAAATCCCAAGGCAGGCATCGTCGAAGTCGACGAGATCGATTTTTCCCGCTGCCTCCAGATCCAGCGCGCCTACCTCGGCCCGGTGGTCGGCGTCTATACCGACTGGACTCCGCTGGCCGACCGCGACGGCGGCCTCTTCCCGGATTCGGTCGATATTTCAGACCCCTGGCAGTTCAGCAACGTGATCGTGCGCGATACCGGCGTGTGATCCGTCGCGCGCCGCCCCTGACGGCAACCGGCCTTTTCGTGCTATGTTTCTCCGGACCCCGGGCGGCGACAACCGAAGCCGCGGGGAGCGGAGAGGGGCCATGCGTCCCGCGATCTGCAACCTTATTCTTGCCCTGGCGGCGGCGCCTGCGTTAGCGGGCTGCGCCTATTGCCCGACCTGCGGCGGCCATGCGTCGTCTTCGTATGCCTCGGGATCGTCTTCTTCGTCTTCGACGGCCTCCGCGACGTCGACATCGTCGTCGGCCAATGCGACCTCGCGCGTCGTCACCAACCGTGACGGCAGCCAGTCGATCATTTTCCGCAAGCCCGGTGAAACGACGATCGTCGGGCCGAACGGCGTCACGGTCATCCAGCGCGACCCCGACGGCACGCGCATGGTTATCGAGTCTTCGGGCGGGGTGCGGGTCATCCCTCCGGGCGGCGGTGGTCACCGCCGCCGTTAGGCGGCAATTAGAGCGCTGCCCCTGACGCGGCTCAGTTGCCGCCGCCGCCGACGAAGGCCTTGGCCGCCCGGTCGATGACGGGCTTGGGCAGCGCATAGACGCCGTCGACGATCCTGCGGATATCTTCCGGCGCAACGTAGCTCACTTCGGCCCTGGATTTCCTGGCGTCGGCCAGGAACTTCTCGTCCGCCACCATCTGCCTGAACGCCGCGCGCAACGTCGCCAGGCGGTCCTCGGGAATGACCGGCGCGACGAAGGAACGGCCGACGGAGAAGCTGGCGAAGATCGCCTCCATCACCGCCTTGTCTTCCGGATTGCGGGCATAGTCCTGCACCAGCGGCACGTCGGGCAGTTCCGGATGCTTCGTATAGGCCATCTGGAACAGGATCTTGTAATCGACAGTCTTCGCCGTCCTGGAGGCGAGAAGGCTCGACAGGCCGACACCGACCAGCCCCGATACTTCATTGCGCGCCATCGCCAGAAGAATGTCGCCGGTGTTCTTGTAGCCCCTGATGATCTTGATCTTCGTGCCGAGCACGCTGTTGACCGTGGACGGCAGGTAAAGCGTCGTGCCGCCGGAAGCGCCGATGATCAGCTCCCTGGCGAACAGGTCCGCGACCCCGGTCACGGGCGCATTCCTGTTGACGATGGCGAGATTGGTGATCGGCGCCACGCTGCCCAGCCAGCGCAATCCGTCGAGCCTGTAGCGCACCTCCCGCGGGTCGAACAGCGGGCGGAAGGGGATCGAATGCTGGATGATGCCGAAGGCCGTGCCGTCCCTGGCGGCCGTGGTGTAGAGCTGGTTGGCCTGCACCACGCCGCCCGCGCCCGGCACGTTGCGCGCAACGATCACCGGCTTGCCGGGGATGAATGACGCCATGTGCCGCTGCACAAGGCGCCCGTAGAGATCGTAGCCGCCACCCGGCGCCGACGGGATGGAAAGCGAAAGAGTCTTGCCGTGAAAGAAGTTTTCGGCGCTTTGCGCGACGGCCGCCTGCGGCGCGGCGAGAATTGCGGCGGCGAGCGCAAGGCCGGACAAAATCGTGACCTGACGAGACATGGTTTCCTCCCCGGAAGAACATGGAGTCTTGTTTTTTCTTGCCGCCGCAGGGGCGGGATCAGCGATGCCAGCCCCGCCCGGGGGGCTTTGCCAGCGGCCCCGCGGCCCTTCAGGGCGCCTGAAGCGGCCTCCCGCAAACCGGATGGGCCGCCCGGAAAGCGGCCTCAGTCGCCCTGCTTCTTCGCCTTCTTGCCGCGGAAGGGCGCGAGCGCCCTGGCCACGCGCTCGGTCAGGGCCTTGGGCGTTGAATAGAGGTCGTCGACGATTCTGGCCATTTCCTCGCCGGTGATGGGGTCGAGTTCCATCTTGGCCTTGTCGGCATCGGCGAGAAACCCCTTGTCCTTCATCGTCGCATCGAAAGCGCGGCGCAGCGCCGTGACGCGTTCCGCCGGCACGTCGGGGGGCGCGAAGTAGGGCCGGCCCATTTCATTGGGCGCGAAGAAGAACGTCAGCATCTTGCGCGCGTCCTCGTCCTTGACCACGTCCGACAGGATCGGCGTGTCCTTCAATTCCGGATGGCGGACGAAAGAAATCTGGATCAGCGGCACCAGCCACTTGTCGCGCACCCAGTCGGGCTTGGCGGCCTTGAGCGTCGGCCAGGACAGGCACACGCCCTCGACCTCGCCCTTCTCCATCGCGGCGAGGATTTCCTGGCTGCCCTTGTAGCCCGAGATGATCTTGAACCTGGTGCCGAGCACGTCATTGAGAATTGCGGGATAGGTCGTCGTGGCGCTCGGCCCGGTGCCGCCGACGATGAGCTGATCCTTGAGCGCGCCGTCGATCGTCGTGACTTTGGCCTTGTGCCAGGCGGCGCAGCTTGCCACCTGCTTGCCGATGGAGCCGATCGGGTTGAACTTGCGCGCGTCGAAATTGGCGCTCTTGTTGCCGAGCAGCGGCTCGATCACGCCGCCGCGGTCGAACAGGCCGAACAGCGAGCCGTCGCGAGGCGCACCCTGATAGAGAAATCCGGCGAGGGTCAGGCCGCCGGCGCCGGTCGTGTTCTTGACCACCATGGAGGGCTTGCCCGGCACCAGCGCCGCCATGTGGCGCGCCATGATTCGGGTATAGACGTCGTAGCCGCCGCCCGCGCCGTGGCCGACGCGGATTTCGACGGTGCGGCCCTTGTAAAAATCGGCGGCCGACTGGGCCATGCCGGCGGCGGGCAGGGTGACGAGCGAAGCGGCGATTGCCGCGAAGACCAAGCGGTTCATGGAATCCTCCCCGGATTTATTCGTTCGGCGATGTCTGGGCTCAGGCGGCTTCCGCCTCCGCATCAAGCGGCGCGCGCGGCACGTATCCGGCCACCTCGATGCCGCGGAAGGCCTCCTTCACAAGTTCGGGCTGCGGCCGGCACTCGGGACGCGACAGCCACAGGCGCAGCAGGTGGCGCTTTTCGTCGAAGTCCGGCCAGTCGACGTACGGCCGGCGCGAATGCAGCATGACGTGGTTGGACAGAATCTGGAAATCGCCCTCCTTGAAAGGGATGTCGACGGCCAGTTCCTGCACCATGGCGCGGAAGGTCTCGATGGCTTCTTTCTGCTTGGCCGTGAAGGCCGGCACCCCCGGCAGCTTCTGCGCCTTCATGATGTGGGTGGAAATGCCGCGCCCCGAGAAATAGCCGTCGACGAAGGACCATACCGGCATCAGGTAGTAGGGTTTTTCGTCCGGCGCCAGCTCGCCATGCCGCGTCCAGTAGAAATCCGCCGTCAATTCCGCCACCAGGTCGGGGCGGCGCTTCAGCATCTCGTTATACAGGTTGACCGAACTCACCACCCGGCTCGCGCCGCCCGATTGCGCCGTGTGCAGGCACAGGAGCGAGACGAAGTCGCACGGGTCGGTGTGAAAGCCGAGCTCGGCCGCCGTCTGGTAGCCGCGGGCGCGGGGATCATCATAGTCGAAGCCCAGATCCTTGACGTGGCCGAGCACATGACCCAGCGCATTCTGCGATAACCGCTGGCCGAAATGGGTGCCGATGCCGAGATAGGCAATCGCCGCCTGGGTGCGCGTCAGGCGGCGGACCGGCAGGCCGCGCACCTGGACGATGCCGACGCCGTCGGTCAGTTCGTCGTAGACGCGCGCCAGAATTCTTCCGGCCACCGGCAGATCGAAATCCCCGCGCGAAATCTTCGTCAGATCGATACCCGCCCGCTCGACGCGTCCGACCGCCGCAAGAATGTCGGCGACGTCGGCGTCGCTGAAATTCAGGACCCAGGGTTCGCCATCGCGGAACTCGGCCGGCGTCCATCCGGCGGGGTCGACCACGGGCTGCATGGGGACGGCGGGCAGGCGCCGGCGCGGCGCGGACATTGACGCACTCATGATGGACAGGCTCCCTTTGCCTCAATTGGCCTTCTTCTGCTGGGCCTTCTTCTGCATCGCCGCGTCGACGTTGATGATTTCCTGCACGCGCGCGACGACGTCCTTCGGCGTTTTGTAGATTTCCTCGATCAGGGCGATCATTTCCTCGGCCTTGAGCGGCGTGATTTCGAGATGGCGCTTCGTCGCCTCCGCAAGGAAGGCCTTGTCCGCCATCGTCGTATTGAAGGCCTCGCGCAGCGCCCTGGTGCGGTCGGCCGGCAGGGCCGGCGGGGCGACGTAGGGCCGGGCGAAGTCCTGGCGCGAGAAGGCGAGATTGAGCGCCTGGCGATCGGCCTCCGTCTTGGCGAGCGACAGCATCAGCGGCACATCCGGGATGTCCGGATGCGGCTTGCTGCTGTATTGCACGAAGACGCGGATCTTCTTTTCCTTGAGCCAATCGGTGTGCTGCGTCTGGATCGAGGACCATGTGGTGCCGCCATTGCCCTGCACCTCGCCGCGCTCCATGGCGAGGCCGATTTCCTTGGTGCCCTTGTAGCCCGAGATGATCTTGAACTTGGTACCGAGGATGGCGTTGGCCAGCATCGGGAAATCGTAGGTGGCGCCGCCCGAAGAGCCGACGATCATTTCCTTGGCCAGCACGTCCTGAAGGGTTTGCGCCGGCGCGGTATGCCAGACCATGCCGGCCTGGGAATCGCGCGCCGCGCTGCCGATCCAGGTGATCTTGAGAGCGTCGAACTTGGCCGCCTTGGGATTCATCAGCGGTTCGGCCGGAATGCCCGAAAACACCGCGGCGATCACCGTACCGTCGCGGGGCGCGACGTTGTAGATGTGATTGGCTGCCGCGCGGCTGGAGCCGCCCGGCATGTTCTGCACGACCATGCCCGGCTTGCCGGGGATGAAGTTGCCCATGTGGCGGACGATCACGCGCGCGTAGGTGTCGTAGCCGCCGCCGGCCGATGAGCCGACGATGATGCGGATCGTCTTGCCGGAATAGAACTGCTCAAGGCTCTGCGCCGAGGCGGCGGCGGGAACGAGCAGCGCTGCGCCGAGCGCGGGAACGAGCAACGCCGCGCCAAGGGCAAGTGCGGTCGCAGCGGACCTGGTGCGGGCTTTGTGCGGTGTCATTTGTGGGGCCTCCCCGGGGTTCGTTGATCGGACTTTGTCGTTGCGGGCCTCGGCCCTTTTTGGCCCGGGAACACCGCCCGGGCCCGTTGATGATAATGCCCCCACGGGGGGCGGGAAATATGAATCCTCCGTCATATTTCTTCGATATTTCAGGTGGTTGACGGTCAGGCCGAAAAAGCGGGCAGGGCCGCCAGCAGCCGTCCGTGCCCGGCGAGGGGCCGTTCGATGCTGGTAGACTTCTGCATGTACCAGCAGCGCGCCGTGACCGGATGGACGACGGGGATGCCAAGCTCGCCCTCCAGCCTTTCGACGATGTCGAGCACGCGCCACTTCGATCCCTGGATGTAGACGCCCTCGGCCTGCGGGTGGCGCCGCGCCAATTCGACGATCAGGTCGAAGACACGCGCCGAGGGCAGGTTGTCTATGTCCTCCCACGCCGTGGTGCGCGGCCGGTCCAGCGCCAGCACGTCGAAGCCCGCATCGCGGAAATAGCGGGCGACGATCTCGGTGTCCTCGAAGTCGTAGCCGACGCCGATGAAGCGATGGATGCCGAGCGCGCGCATGGCTTCGGCCTGCGACATGGCCGAGGTGAACACCGGAACGCCGTGGGCATCCTGCCAGCGCGCGACGATGGCGCGTTCGCCCGCCAGTCCCTTCAGCATGAACGGCGGCGTGCCTTCGGGGTGGATCAGGTCCACGCCTTCGGCGGCGAAGCGCGCCACTTCCACTTCGTAATCGGCCATTACCGCTTCGAATTCGCCGATGGTGCCATGCACGATGTTGAGACGCCGCGCTTCGGTGCGGATTCCCGCGGGCAGAAGCCGGACGAGATCTGCGTGCGAGCCGGAATGGCGGGTCGGCTTGATGCAGCCGACGAGAGCGGATTTTTCACCCATGCGCTCACACCTGCTTGACGAAGTCTTCGGGTTTCAGGTCGGCGCGCGGATAGGCGAGCGGGCTTTGCGTCAAGCCAAGCGCCACGCAGGCTTCGGCGAAGCGGATCGACACAGACTTGGTGTTGAACACCGGCACCCCGGCGCCCGCTTGCAATTCCGCCGGATCGACGACGTAAGGGATGATCGCGCCGCCCAGCGGGATGACCGCCTGAGCGCCGGTGTCGCGCACCAGCCCCTTGATGACGTCGATGGTGTGGCGGGTGATTTCGGCGCGGCGCTGTTTCATGTCGGGCCCGTAGGTGTCGATGGAACGGATATCGGTGACAAGATGATCCATGCCGATCTGGCGCAAGAGCCGCCATGTATAGGGCACGTGCGAGGCAAGCGGCACGGTGACGCCGATGCGGTCGGCCAGTGTCGCCGCGGCATGGATCGTGGTGCGCAGCGGTCCGATCACCGGGATCTTCACCACCAGCCGGCCGCCGTCGACGCCGGGATCGAAGGTGTTCGACTGGATCACCGCGTCATAGCCGTTGGCTTCGGCCCAGATGATTTTGCGGATCAGGGCGGGCACGTCCATCATGTGATCGAGGCCGTTGAGCATGCTCTGTTTGCCGAGTTCGTCCTCGACTTGCGATCCGGCGAAATTGTCGGGGAAGCCGATCTCCACCTTCGTTCCGGGCGATGCGTAGGAATTGAGCAGCTTCTCGATTCCCGCCACGTCGTAATGGGCGGAATTCTTGGGCGCCTTGTTCAAAAAAAGGATACGCATCAAATCCTCCCTGAAATTCCCGTGGGGCGCGCTGCCGTTCGCTCCCTCTCTTGTCGTTACGCGAGATTAGCCCGGCGGCCGGGTGAGTGTCTCCATCAGAGGCCCGATCGTCGCCTGCCGTTCGAGGGCAAGCACCATGGCCTTGATTTCATCGCGCCGCGCGGGCGCCAGTATGCCGTCGGTGACGGCATCGAACTTGGCGATGATGGCCGCCTCCGGGACGCCGCCCGGCGCCATGCCGGGGGCGGCCAGCACTTCGGTATCGAAACGGCTGCCGTCGGCCATGTCGATGGCCATGCGCGCGGGATAGCCGCCCGGCGCGCGGGCGGCGAGATCGGCATCGACTGCGAAGCGCATGCGCGCCATCAGGGCGCGCACCTGGGGCGCGTGCCAGCGTTCGTCATCGAAGGTTCGCGGGGTGAGCCGTCCGTCGATCAGTCCGACCGCGGCGAGGAAGGGAAAGCTGTGGTCGGCCGCCTCGCGCGAGCGCGGGTCGAGCCGGCCGGGATCGGCCTGCTGGCGGACGATGATCGGCGCGTCGGCCTGGGTGACGGTGATGGCGCGAATCTCGCCAAGGCGCCCCTTGACCTTTGCCGCGAGCGCGATGCCCGCCGCCGCCACGGTCTGGCCGGTGGCGAGGCAGGGATAGGCCTTGATCGCCGCCATCATGAGGGCGGGTGCTTCGGCGAGCGGCCGGGCGAGCGCCCTGCCGTCGGCATCGCGCGACATGTCGAACATGGCGCCAAGGCCGCGTTCGTGCTCGAAGATTTCGAGCGGGCCGGTCAGGCCATGCTCGGCCAGCGCGGCGGCCCCGACCGCGTCGGAGGCGATCATGGCATTGGCGAGAAATTTGGCGGCGCTGATGTCGCCCGAACGCACGACCCCGGGAGTCGCCGCGCGCGTCCCGGCAAGGGCGATGGCGTGGCAAAGGCTTTCCTCGTCGAGTCCCATGAGCCGTCCCGCCGCGGCGGCGACGGCGAAGGCCGACACGCTGGTCGTGTCCCAGCCCCTGGTGCGGTCCATCAGGCGGCCGAGGCGGACATAGACCTCGTAGGCGGCGGCGATGGCGGCCAGCGTTTCGGCGCCTGAGGCGCCGCGCCATTCGGCGACCGCGAGGACCGGGCCGATGTTGTCGGACGGATGGCCGCCGACGGTGGCGCCCAAGGCCTGCCTGTCCATCATGAAGTCGTTGAGGTCGAGGAAACGGAGCAGCGCCCCGTTGGCGAGTGCCGCGAGCGGCGCCGAGGTCTTGAACCCGCCGCCGATGACGCTTGCCTGCGGCGCGCCGCCCTGGCCCGCCACGGCGCGCACAGTGGCGAGCGCCTCGTCCTCGGCCAGTGCCGCGACGGCGCAGCCGATGGTATCGAGGATCAGGTGTTTCGCCTGGGTCGTCGCCGCGGCGGAGATCGCGGCGGCTTCGATGCCGAGGCTGAAACGCGCGATGTCGCGCACCCTGCTTGGGCCCCTCTGGGCCTGGCCGCCGGCCATGATGATGCTCCCCGTCGCGCCGCCTTCTTGCGGGCGGGCGGGCCATTGTGCCACGGGCGGGCGCGGGGGAATAGCGTCCCCCGCCGGGGTGGCGCTAGACTGGCGGCCATGAGCGCGACCCGCACCATCGACCGCACCGTCGAACACGTTTCCACCGTGCCGGCAATCGCCGGGCAGACCATGCGCCAGTTCCTGCGCGAAAAGGTCCCCGCCGCGATCGCCGATGCGGCCGGCGGCCGGGCGCCGGAAGGCCGGGTCGTCCTGATGGTGCATGGCGGCTTCTGGCCGTCCTCGGTCGCCTTCGACTGTCCGCACCCGGGCATGAGCTGGATGGAGGCGCTGGCCGGTGCGGGCTACGATGTTTTCTGCCTCGACATGACCGGTCACGGGCGCTCGGCGCTCGCCTTGCAGGCGGACCCGCTCAACCTTTCGCCAGAGGACCGCGCCAGGTTGCCCGCGGGCACGATCGCCCCGGGCGACATGAACGCGCCCGCCCCCTATCCATTTCGCCTCGTCACCACGGATACGGAAACCGCCGATCTCGACGCGGTGGTGGACTTCATCCGGCGCTTGCGCGGGATCGAACGGGTCAACCTGATCGGCTGGTCGGGCGGCGGCATCCGCACCGGCACCTACGCGCTCCGCCACCCCGAAAAGGTCGCGCGCCTGGTCATCTGGGCGTCATCCAACTACCGGCCCGACGGGCCGGATGGCGCGCCCGCCCAACTGCCGCAGCCGGGCTTTCCTTGCGCCTTCCAGACGCGCGCGCATGGCGAGAACTTGCGCTGGCGCGCCAATATCCGCTGCGCCGGACAACTGGAAGACGAAAGCGTGTTCGAAACCGTGTGGCGCGCCGGGGCGCAATCCGACCCGGTCGGCGCCGCCTGGGGCGGCCTGCGCGGGCCGAACCGCACCTACTGGGGCTGGACGCGCAAGGGGGCGGCGCGGCTCGCCGTGCCGACGCTGGTCATGGCGGGCGAATGCGACCGGCTGCTCGCGTCCAACATCGGGCTCTACCGCGACATCGGGGCAAAGCAGAAAGCCTTCGTCCAGATCGCCTGCGCGTCGCACTTCATGATGTGGGAACGGGGCCGCCACGCGCAGCGCCGCCTCGCCCTCGAATGGCTGGAGCACGGCACGGTCGAAGGCAGCGCGACGGGAACCTATCGCGCCACCGACGAAGGCGCCGTGCTGCGCGCCACGCCGCGCCTGCCGCCGCCCGAAATCGCCGGGACGTGATCGGCGCGCCGAACGGTCGAGCGCGGACGACGCCCTCGGCCCTTTTCTTCACGGCGGCCTGTGCCTAGAATGGCGTTCGGCAATATTCCCAACCAGCGCGAAGACAGAACACTCATGGAAGCGTCCGTCCCCACCAAGTCCGCCGGCCAGGACTACAAGATTCTCGGCCTGATCTCGACCGGCCATTTCATGAGCCACTTCTACTTCCTCGTGCTGCCGCCGCTGTTTCCGCTGCTGCGCCAGGAATTCGGCGTCAGCTACACCGAGCTCGGCGTACTGATGACGGCGATTTATGCATCCTCGGCGATCAGCCAGGTGCCCGTCGGCTTCATGGTCGACCGTTACGGCGCCCGCGTCGTGCTCACCTTCGGCCTCGTGATGATGGCGCTCGGTTTCGGCGTGATGGGCCTGGTCAGCAATTTCTGGCTGCTGGCGGCGCTCGGCATCATCGCGGCGACCGGCAACAGCGTGTTCCATCCGGCCGATTACGCGATCCTCAATTCCTCGATCAGCCCCAACCGCATGGGGCGGGCCTTTTCGATCCACACGTTCGCCGGGCATCTCGGTTCCGCCGTGGCGCCGCTGACCATCGTATTCCTCGCCCAGCATTTCGGCTGGCGCGGCGCCTGCATCGGCGCGGGCGCCTTTGGCATCGCCGTGATGCTGGCGCTGACGACGCAGTGGAACAGTCTGCACGACGATGCGCTGCCCAAGAAGAAGTCGAAGGATGAAAAAGCCGCCGAGGCCCCGGCCGATCCTTCGGTCAGGAGCGGGCTGGCGCTTCTCTTCTCGCGCGCCATGATCACGTTCTTCCTGTTCTTCATGGCGCTGTCCATGACTTCGAGCGGCATGTCGGCCTTCTTCGTCTCCTCGATCATGGCGGTGCACAACACGCCGCTCGAAATCGCCTCGATGGCGCTGACGGCGTTCCTGTTCTGCTCGGCGCTCGGCATCCTGCTCGGCGGGGAAATCGCCGACCGCACCCAGCGCCACGACCTTGTGGCCGGCGCGACGTTCATCATCTTCGCGGCCGTGTCCGTGGCGGTCGCCTGGGTCAACATGCCGGCCTTCGTGCTGTTTGCCCTGATGGTGCTGAACGGCGTCGGCAACGGCATCATCCGTCCGGCCCGCGACATGATGCTGCGCGCCGCATCGCCCAAGGGGTCGACCGGCAAGGTCTTCGGTTTCGTTTCCGCGGGTATTGCGGCAGGCAGCGCGGTGGCGCCTATTCCCTTCGGCTATATGCTCGATATCGGCAAGCCCGAATGGGTGTTCTACCTGATGGCCATCTTCATGATCGTGGCCCTGGTCACCGTGGCGGTGCCCAAGAAGATCGGCTAGGGCCTCCGGCACAACCTGCAACCTTGCAAAAAGGCGCCGTTTCCCCGAAAGAAACGGCGCCTTTTCCCGTTCATGGTCGGCCCATTGTCAGCCGGGTTCGCCGGGGTCTAAACTTCCTCCGGGGCGAAGAAAAATTGTTTTTCGAAAATCGCGACAAGAGCGGGGAGGCTCACATGAACAGGAAATATGCATCGGTGAAGGCGGCGATCCTGGCTTCGGCCGCCGTGCTGGTCCTGGCGGGGGCCGGCGGGGCGCAGGCCGCCGACCAGATGGCCGCCGACCAGCTGGCTCAGGCCAGGCGGGACCTCAACTTCGGTTCGGGCAACCAGGGCGGGTCACAGTACCCCGTCACGGTGGCCATCGGTCAGGTGCTGGAAAAGACGCCGCTGATCGGCCGCGTGTCGCTGCAGCCGGGCGGCAGCGTCGGCAACATCGTGCGCGTCGAGCAGGGCAAGTCGGACATCGCCATTTCGATGTCGAGCAGCCTGCGCGACGGCCGCATGGGCGCCAAGCCGTTCAAGTCGAAGACCCCGAACGTGCTCAACCTGTTCACCCTTCATGCCTTCAATGTCGTGGCGATCGTGCCCGAGGAATCCCCGATCAGGAGCCTCAAGGATTTCGCGGGAAAGAAGGTCAACGTCGCGCCGAAGGGTTTCTCGGTTCTCGAGATTTTCGACCAGGTTTCCGCCATGGCCGGAATCAAGGGCAAGGTGAACATCGGTTACCTGCGAATCGGCGAGGCGGTGGAGGCGCTCAAGGACGGCCATTACGACGGTCTGTTCTACGCCGCGTCCGATCGCATGGCGCCGTTCATGAATCTGGCGCAGACGCGCAAGGTCCGGCTGATCTCGATCGACAAGCCGTTGCTCGATGAATTCGTGAAGAAGGATCCAAGCTACTACATCGCGACCTGGCCCAAGAACCGCGGCATCTACAAGAACCTTTCCAATGCCGTCGAAACGCTGGCCTATCCCAACGTCGTCGTCGGCAGCAGCAAGCTCCCTGAAAATATCGCTTATGCCATCGTCAAGGCGGTGGCGGAAAACTTCGACGCCGTGCGCGTCGGCGACACGTCGCTCAATGACTTCGATCCGAAGGACATGGCCCGCGACGCAGGCAGCCCGTTCCATCCGGGTGCGGTGAAATACTACCGCGAGCGCGGCTGGATGAAGTAGCGACTGTTGCGGGCGTCCGGCCGCAGGCCGGGCGCCCGCAATGGCTTCCGTCATGAGCAGTTCTCCCGAGTCCCAGTCCGACGCGATTTTCGTACCCGCGGTCCGCGCGCGGATCGTCCGCGCGCTCGCCATCGCCATGTCGCTGTTTCATATCTATACGGCGATGTTCGGGCTGCTCGAATCGATGTTGCAGAGCAGCATCCATCTGCTTTTCGCCGTCCTGCTCGGCCTGATGCTTTACGCGCATCCGCGGTTCGGGCGGGGGCGGGCGGGGCGGATCGCGGGGATTGCGCTCGCTCTTCTGCTGGCGGCCTCCCTGGTGGTGCCGCTCGTCTGGATCATCGCGAACATGGATTACCTCATGGCGGGGCGAATGCAGTTCGTTTCCGAGGTGGAGCCGGTGGAACTGTTGCTCGGCTGTGCCTTGATCGTCGGACTGTTCGAGTTGTGCCGGCGCGCCACGGGGATTGCATTGCCGGCGGTTGCGCTTGTTTTTCTCGCTTTTCCCTTCCTGCCGGGGTTGCCCGGGCTTCTGCGCCACAACGGCTACTCCCTGGGCGAGGTGATCGAGGTGCAGGTTCTCACCACGGCCGGCATCTACGGCGTGCCGCTCGCGGCCTCCGCCAGCTACATCGTGCTGTTCATCATCTTCGGCGCGTTTCTGGAGCGCTCCGGTCTCGGCAAGTTCATGATGGACTTTTCCATCGGCCTGGTCGGCAGGTTTCGCGGCGGCCCGGCCAAGGTGGCGGTGATCTCCTCGGCCATGACCGGCACCATTTCAGGTAGCGCCACCGCCAACGTGCTGACCGTGGGCACCATCACCATCCCGCTGATGAAGCGGACCGGCTATCCCGCCTTCATGGCGGGTGCGATCGAAGCGGCGGCTTCCACGGGCGGTGCCCTGATGCCGCCGGTGATGGGCACGGTGGCCTTCGTCATGTCGGAATTTTCCGGCATTCCGTACAGCCAGATCATAGTCTATGCGGCCATCCCGGCGATTCTCTATTACGTCGGCATTTTCCTGACCGTTCATTTCGCCGCCATCCGCTACGGCGCGCGCGGAATGACGCGCGAGGAGATGCCGGACTGGCGCGCGCAGGTCAGGGGGCGCTGGCACCTGCTGATTCCGATCCTTCTGCTCGTGGTGCTGATGGAGAAGGACTATTCGCCGC
>CAXRES010000112.1:0-12350 GCA_964229575.1 Alphaproteobacteria bacterium | reverse complement strand
CGCCGCCTCACGCCGCCCCGACGAGGCCGGATATGTATTCGCCGATGGCGAGCGACGAGGTCAGCCCCGGACTTTCGATCCCGTAAAGACAGACCAGCCCGGCGACGCCGTGCACATCGGCGCCCTGGACGATGAAATCGTTGTCCGATGCCCGGCCCGCGTTGAGCTTCGGCCGGATGCCGGCATAGCCCGGCACCAGGTCGCCGTCCTTGAGTCCCGGCCAGAAGGCGCGCGCCGCCTCGTAGAAGAAGGCCGCGCGTCCGGGGTCGACGGTGTAGTCGATGCGGTCCACCGTTTCGGTATCGGGGCCGAAGCGCAACTGCCCGGCCACGTCGAGGCTGACATGGACCGAGGCGTGGCCGACCTCGGGCAGCGGATAAATCAGGTGCGTGAACGGGGAGCGGCGGCGCAGCACGAAGTAGCAGCCGCGCGTCAGGACCTGGCCCGGGACGCTTTCGGGCCGCACGCCGGCGATGGCGCGCGCCACCTTCTGCGCGCCGAGGCCGGCGGCATTGACGACGGTTGCGGCGCAGATGGTGGCGGAGTCCTTGCCGCCCGTGGTGATCTCTATGCCCTGCGCGGTGGCGCGGCCGCCCACGACCGGCGCGTTGACGGCGAGCACGGCGCCGTGGTCTTCCGCGTCGCCCAGGAGCGCCTGCATCAGGTCGTGCTGATCGACGATGCCCGAAGACGGCGACCACGCGGCGCCGGCGAAGCGCAGTTCGGGCTCCATCTCGCGGACTTCGGCCGCGTCCAGCATGCGCATGTCGTGGAGGCCGTTGGCCTCGGCCTTTTTCAGAAGGGCATGGAGGCCCGGAATCTGTTCGGGCTCGGTCGCCACCACCAGCTTGCCGCAATTGCGGTGCGCGACGCCGCGCTCGGCACAGAAGCGATAGAGCAACTCCTTTCCGCGCAGCGCGAGGCGGGACTTGAGGCTGCCCGGCACATAGCCCATGCCGGCGTGGATGCAGCCGGTATTGCGCGACGAGGTGTGCTGGCCGGGCGCCGGTTCTGCTTCGAGGATGACGACCTCGCGCCCGGCGCGCGCAAACGCGCGGGCCGTGGCCAGGCCTACGACACCGGCGCCGATGACGATGCAATCGGTTCGTTCCAGGATTTCCCCCGTTCGTTCCCGGGAAGTGTAGGGGCCGCCCGGCCCGAGGGTCAAGGAAGGGGGGCCGGCCGCCGGGCTCAGCCCCGCCCGGGATCGCCCGGGCCGGCGCCGACCTTGGTCCGCGCCCACAGGGCCACGATAGCCAACAGCGCCAGCACCGCGCCGCCGGTGATCCAGAAGCTCGCCGCGATGCCCGCCCATTGCACGACGGCGCCCATCAGCACCGGCATGAAGGTCGCCGCCAGCCGGTTGGCGGTGGTGCGCAGGCCCACCGCCTTGCCCTGTTCGCCGCGCCCGACCACCCGCGAGGTGATGGAGATGACCAGCGGCTGGCTCAGCCCGTAGCAGCCGCCGTTGATCGCCGCGGCGATCATCAGAAGGGCATAGTTGCCGAGCGCCGGCGTCACCATGATGGCGGCCGCGCAGCCGCCGATGACGAACATCATCAGCCACAATGGCGGAAAGCGGCGCGACAGGGGACCGACGGCGAGCGACAGGCCGCCGCCGAGCAGCGAATAGACGGCAAGCAGGATGCCGATGGCCGTTCCGTTGTAGCCCTGCTGTTCGAGATAGACGGCGTAGAACGACGACTGGATCGAGAACCCGGCGATGCGCAGCACCGACAGGCACATGACGACGGCAACCAGCGGCACCGCCATCATGCGCAACGCGAGCACGTAGTCGGACCACTGCGGCATCAGGTCGGCGAGCCGCGGGGCGGGCCGGGGCGCCGCTTCGCCTTCCTCCTGCGTCGGCGGCAGGGCCATGCAGCACACCAGCATGCCCAGCCCCCAGACGGCGAGCATGACGAAGCCGCCCCAGGAGCCCCAAAGGTCCCAGGCGAGCCCGGCGCCCGGCGGGCCGATCAGCGCGCCGACGCGCACCGTGAAGCTCATGCGGCCGGTATGCACGGCGCTGCCGCGCATCATCTGGCCGATGATCGCCTGGGCGCCCATCCAGCCCGAGGCGCTGGTATAGCCCGCCAGCATCTGCAGCACGATGATCGCCCATACCCAGGGCGTTACCGGGAAGAACAGCGGCAGCACGACGCCCGCGGCGGAAAAGGCGATCATCACCCGGCGCACGTCGAGACGGTCCATCATGGCCCCGCCGTGGATCGAATAAAGGAGGACGAGGGCGTGACGCGAACCGAGGATGACGCCGGCCATCAGCGGCGAAACCTCCAGCGTCACCACCCACAGCGGCAGCACCACCATGACCATGTAGCCGATGGTGTTGGAAAACGTCGCCGCGCCATAGACGGCGATCTGCAGGCGCAGCGGCACCTCGGGCATGGGATCGGTATCGCGGGCGGCGGTCGAACTCATTGCCGGTCTTGCGCCTGCGCGGGCTTCTGGTGGCCGATGATGGCGATGGCGCAGCCCGCCAGGATCAGCAGCAGCAGCCCGCCGGTGACGAAGAACGTCGCCGCCAGTCCCCAGTGCTGGGCGATCGCGCCCATGATGATGGGCAGGACCATGCCCGCGACGCGGTTGCCGGTGGCGCGCAGGCCGATGGAGGTGGCCTGGGTTTCCGGCGACACCGCCTTGGACAGGATGGTGTACATCACCGGCTGGCTCGCGCCCTGGGCCCATCCGCGCACGGCGATGGCGATGGCGAGGAAGGCCAGCGTCGAGCCGAACACCGGCGTGGCATAGATCAGGATGACCGAGGTCGTCACCGTGCCGAGGAACATCCAGTGCGGGTGAATCACGCGGGTAACGTAGCTTGCCGTCAGCGTGCCGGCCGCCGCCATCATCTGCGAAAGCGTCACGAACAGGCCGATGAAGGTCGCCTGCAGGCCGATTTCCTTTAGGTAGACGATGTAGAAGGACTGCTGCATCAGGGCCGTGCCGATGCGCACCGAAGACACGACGACGACGAAGGCGACGACGGGAATCACCATCAGGCCGATGGCGCCGATGTAGTCGGTCAGGCTCGGCAGGATGTCGCGCAGGCGGAACTTCGGACGCGGGGTATCGCGATCGCGTACCTCGCCGATGGCGGCGGGCGGCAGGCCCCTGACCGCCAACCAGAAGCCGCCGCCGAAGACGGCGATGACAACGAACGATACCCAGTGCGGCAGGAAGTCCCACCTGGCGCCGGCGAGCGTCGGCGCCACCATGACGCCGACGCGCGCAAAAAACGAAAAGCGATCGAGCACGCGCGGGTTGTCCTTGCCGACGGCCACCGCCAGCGCCTGGGCGCCGATCCAGCCGAAGGACTGGGCAAGGCCGAGCGCCATCTGAAGCAGGAGCAGCGCCGGGAACCATGTCGCCACGATGAACAGCGGCGGCATCAGCGTGCAGGCGGCGCCGAGCAGAAGCATGACGAGCCGCGTGCCGTAGCGGTCCATCAGCACGCCGCCGTGGATCGACAGGATGGACGGCAGCACCGACTTGGCGCTGACCAGGATGCCGAGTTCGAGCGGCCCCAGCCCCAGCGCCACCGCGTAAAGCGGGATGATGAAGCTGATCAGTTCGGTCTGGGCGTCGTTCAGCGTGCCGGTGGCGTAAGTGTAGGCTTCGGCCCGCTTCGACGCGGGCTGCCCGGCAGGAGACGCGGACATGGGCTTCCTCTCTCTGGCGGGCGCAGGACAGCGCCCGTCCCCCCGGTTGGCTCCGGAGGAGGGCCCCAATTTAAAGCCCCGGACGGCCAATGGCAAAACGGCAAAGGAAAGCCCCCCAAGCCCCAAGCCCCACGCCCTGCACGGGGGCCCCTACGGGCGCCGGCGGAAGGCCTCCTTGCGGCGGGCCCACAGGCCGATCCATGCGGTGATGGCGAGCAGGCACGCGCCCATGATCAGGAAGCTCGCCTCGACGCCGACGGCTTCGGCAACGAAGCCCATGACCACCGGCAGGATCAGCGCGCCGAGGCGGTTGCCGGTGGTCCGCAGCGCCACGCCGCGGGCCTGCGCCTCGGCCGGCAGGGCCTTGGAGATCACCGAGAAGGCGGCCGGATGCAGCAGCCCGTGGCCGACCCCGCGCAGGACCTGGGCGGCTGCGAGAAGGAGGAAGATGCCGCCGAGCAGCGGCGTAATCGCCATCAGCGCGATAGTGAGCGCGGTAAGGCCGACCAGCAGCCAGTGGACGGGGATCCGGCGAAGGGCGGATCCGGCGAACAGCGAGCCGAAGGCACTCGGCACCTCGGCGCAGCCGATGAGGACGCCGATCAGCGTCGCGCTCAGGCCGATATCCTTGAGATAGGTGATGTAAAAGGAGGACTGAACCGTCGCCGGCGTGTGGCGCAGCAGCGCCACGGCGATGCCGAGCGCCACCGCCGGAATCGCCAGAAGCTGCGCGCAGACG
Source organism: Alphaproteobacteria bacterium (assembly GCA_964229575.1). GTDB lineage: Bacteria > Pseudomonadota > Alphaproteobacteria > SMXQ01 > SMXQ01 > WHSO01. The sequence goes on along the minus strand of CAXRES010000112.1, from coordinate 7,928 downwards.
ATGTAGTCGGACAGGCGCGGCAGGGCATCGCGCCAACCGAAGGGCGTCGGCGGGTTTGCCGCCCGGGCGCGGGCGAGGGTTTCGGCTTCTGCCGGACTGCCGTGCTCTCCCCAGTTCGGGACCGCGATGACGGTGGCCCACATGACGAGCGCGATGAGAAAACACGCCGTGAAGCCGCCCCACACTCCGGTCAGGTCCCAGATCAGGCCGATCAGGGCCGGGCCGCCGATCGAGCCGACGCGCGAGATAAAGGAAAAGAGGCCGAGGTAATAGGCATCGCCCTTGCCCATGCGCGCGATCAGCGTCTGCGCGCCGACCCAGTGCAGGTTGGAAAACAGCCCGGTGAACATCTGCAGCGCGACCAGCGCCGGACACCACGGCGCGAGCGGATAGATCGGAATGAGGCCCGCGGTCAGGCCGGTGAAGATCAGCATCATGCGCCGCGTGCCGAGACGATCCATCAGCACGCCGCCGTGGATGGACAGCAGGAACGGCAGCACCGATCGCGCGCCGATCATGATGCCGATCTGCGACGGCGTGGCGCCCAGCTGCACGGCCCACAGCGGCACCACGACCATCATGAAGTCGGCATAGACATTGGTGGCGAGCCCCGTGCCGAGCACCGGCCAGAGCGCGCGGCGGGGCACCTGCGGGCGGTCTTCGGCGGACCGGGTGTCGCTCATGTGGCGGCGGCCTCGGGAATGCGCCGGGCCCAGAGCCACAGCGCCCCGGTGCCCGCCAGCAGGATGGCGCCCAGCACCAGGAAGCTCGCGCCGACGCCGGCGAGGTCGGCGATGGCGCCCATGACGGGCGGGACGATCATCGACGAGAAGCGGTTGACGGTGACGCGCAGCGCCACCGTGGCGCCCTGGCGCTCGGGCGGCACCGCCCTGGCCTGCACGGAAAACATCACCGGCTGGTTGATGCCCTGGATGACGCCGCGCAGCACCTGGGCCGCGAACAGCAGCACCACGACACCGCCCAGAAGCGGCGTGATCACGATGAGCGCGATGGCGGCCGCCGTGGTGCCGATCAGCATGGCGAAGGGCGGCAGCCACTTCGCCGCGCGCCCGGCGACGAGCGATCCGATGCTGCTTGCCCCCTCGATGCCGGCGAACAGCACGCCGATCACCGTCCCGGTGATGCCGATCTGGGTCAGGTAGACCATGTAGATCGAACTCTGGATGCTCGACGTCGAATTGCGCAGAAAGCAGGCCGCGATCGATATGGCGATGGCCGGAATGGCGAGAAGCGCGACGGTCTCGCGGTAGTCGGACCACTTCGGCATGACCGCGCGGATCGTCGCCGACAACGGGCGCACGGCCTTTTCCGCTTCCGCCGGCTGCGCCGGCGCGTCGGGGGAAATGGCAAGGGTCAAGGCCAGCATCAGCGCGCCCCAAAGGGCTACGCCCAGGAAGCAGACCGTCGGATTGGTCAGGTCCCACAGCATTCCGAAGATGATCGGCGCGATGAACGTGCCGATGCGCGTGGCGAAGGAGAACTGGCCGATGTAGCCGGTGTCGCCCTTCGACAGATGGGCGATGGTGGTCTGCGCGCCCACCCACTGCATGGTGAGCGCGAGCCCGATGATGGTCTGCATGATGAACAGCGGGACGAACCACGGCAGCAGCGGGTAGAGCGGCGCCAGCACGATGATGACGATGACGAAAGCGATCATGATGCGCCGCGAACCGTAACGGTCGATCAGCGCGCCGCCGTGGATGGCGAGCAGGGCCGGCAGGAAGGATCGCGCGCCGACCAGCAGTCCGACTTCGGTCGCGTTGGCGCCGATCAGCACGGCCCACAGCGGGATGATGAAGACGTAGGCGTCCATCAGGCCGAGCGCGAGCAGGCCGGCGCCGTAGCTCAGAAGCAGCGCGCGGCGGGGCGGCCCGGCCGCTTGCGAAGCGTCGCCGCTCAAGACTTGAAGCCCGGAATACGGCGGACGAACAGGGCGACGGCAACCGTCATGGCGACCAGCGCGCCGCATATCCAGTAGAAGCTCGCCTCGATGCCGACGGCTTCCGCGACGATGCCCATGGCGCCCGGAATGAGCATGGTTGCGAAGCGGTTGGATGTCGTGCGCAGCCCGATGGACGTGCCCTGCTCGTTGCGCCCGACGGCGCGCGACAGGATGCCGAACATCACCGGCTGGCTCAGTCCCTGGCCATAGCCGCGCAGGAACGAGGCGATGGCGAGAAAGAAGAATATGCCGCCCATCAGCGGCGTGATCATGACGAAGATCAGCGACATGATGACGAACATGGTCAGCACCCAGTGAGGCTTGAAGTGCCGTTCCCAGAACGGGGCCATCAGGGCGCCCAGCAGGCCCGCCGCTTCCGAAATGGAAACGAGCGTTCCGACCAGCGTGCCGATCATGCCGAGATTGCTGAGGTAAACGACGTAGAAAGATGATTGCACCACGCTGGAGGAAATCCTGAAAGCGCTCATCACCACGATGAAGGCGACGGTCGGTATGGCGATCAGCGAAAAGGCGCGGATGTAGTCGGCGAGCTTCGGCACGGCCTCGCGCATGACGGCGCGCGCCGTCGGCCGCGGGATGCTGTCGGGGTCGGGCGGCGCGGCCCATGTCGCCGCCACGACGACCCAGGACGAAAGAGTGACCACGCCGAATCCGGCCCACGGTCCGCCGATGTCCCAGGCGGCGCCGACGACGATGGGCGCAACGAGCGTGCCGATCTTGCCGGCGACGGAAAAGCGGGCGATGACCGCGGTGCTGCCGGGATAGAGATTGCAGATCAGCGACTGGGCTCCGACCCAGCCCATGTTGGATGTGAGCCCGGTGATCAGTTGCAGGACGATGATCGCCCAGAAAAAAGGCAATACCGGATAAAGCGGCATGGCCAGCGCCGTGGTGACGACATAAGCGAGCGTCACCCGGCGGGTGCCGAGCCGGTCCATCAGGGCGCCGCCGTGAATGGAGAGCAGGAAGGGCAGCAGCGCGCTGGCCGATGCGGCAAGGCCGAAATCGGACGGCGACATGTGCAGATGCACCGCCCACAGGGCGAACACCACCTTGACCATCGAGGCCACGGAATTGGCGGTCAGCCCGACGCCGAAGGCGGTATAAAGCGCCAGGCGCGATGGGGCGGCTTCGCTCGTCCGCGGCGCCTCGCTGCGCTCGGTTTCCGACACTGCGTTTCTCCCGGAATTATGCTTCTTGTCCGGCCATTGGCGCCGTTGCTGCGTCCGGTCCAAACTAATCCTCCGGCCGGGGGCTGAAAAGCCCCCGCTGCCGTCCGCGGGCTACCTTGTCGGGCCGGGATTTCGTATCATTTGACCATGGCAGAGAAACACGACATCCGCCGCAATATCCGGGCCGCCGAGGGCAAGGCCCCGACCGAGCGCCGCTCGGCCGAGGTCGAACGGTTTCTCAGCCGGGTCGCCGCCGTGCCGCCCAGGGCGGCGGGCGCGCGTGGCCGCCTTATGTTCGCCATGGACGCGACCGCCAGCCGCGAGCCGACCTGGGATCGCGCCTGCGCCATTCAGGGCGACATGTTCTCCGCCACCGACGCGCTGGGCGGGCTGGAAGTCCAGCTCGTCTTCTATCGCGGCTACAACGAGTGCAAGGCGAGCCCGTGGGTGACGAATTCCGCCGATCTGGTGCGCCGCATGACGGCGGTGCGCTGCCTCGGCGGCAACACGCAGATCCGGCGTATTGTTGCCCATGCGGCGAAGGAGAGTCGCAGGAAGAAGGTCGATGCGGTCGTATTCGTCGGCGATGCCTTCGAAGAGCCCATCGACGACGTCTGCCAGGCGGCAGGCGAGCTTGGATTGCTCGGCGTGCCGGCATTCGTCTTTCACGAAGGCGACGACCCGGTTGCGGAACGCGGCTTTCGCCAGATCGCCAGGCTGACCAAGGGCGCCTATTGCCGCTTCGACGCGGGCTCGGCCGACCAGCTCAAGGAGCTGCTGGCCGCCGTCGCGGTCTATGCGGCGGGCGGGCGCAGGGCCCTTGCCGACTATTCCGCCGGCCGTGGCGAGGCGGTGCGCCTGCTCACCAACGAGATGAAATAGCCCATGTTCGCGTATTTCATCCTTGGCGTCGGGGTGCTGATCGGTTTGCTGCTGCTTGCCCGCTGGATGGCAAATGCCGATCCGAAATTGCTGGCCTGGCTGCTGAAGCTTGTAGGGGGGATCGTCGTTCTCGGGCTTGCCGTGCTGATCATTCTGACCGATCGCCTGCAACTCGTGATCTATGCGTTGCCTTTCGCGCTGCCGTTCTATTTCCGGTGGCGTTCCAACCGAATGCGCCAGCGCAACGCCCGGGGACCGGCGTCCGGCGGCCGTTCGACGATCAGCACGGGCTGGATCACCATGGAACTCGACCATGACAGCGGCGCCATGCGCGGTACGGTGCAGCGCGGACGTTTCTCCGGCCGCGGCCTTGCCGGCATGACCATCGAGGAACTGCGCGAGCTGTTCGACGAGGTGGGCGAGGACGCCGATTCGGCAGGCGTGCTCGAAGCCTATCTCGACCGCACCCACGGGCCGGACTGGCGCCGGCGCGCGGACGGGGACGAGGACAAGGATAAGGACGAGGACAGGGCGGCGGGGCGCGGCGGCGGCCGTTCGAGCGGGCCGGCGCCGCGCGGCGGCATGAGCGCCGAGGAGGCGCTCGAAATACTCGGGCTTTCTCCCGGCGCCAGCGCCGAGGAAATCAAGGAGGCGCACCGCCGCCTGATGAGCAAGCTGCACCCCGACCGCGGCGGGTCGACCTATCTGGCGGCCAAGCTCAACCAGGCCAAGGACGCGCTGCTCAAGAGCCGCTGATACTCCCCAGTCGCGGCCTTGCCCGGGGCGGGCCCCTGTGGCACAAAGGCCGCGCCCGGCGGGGTTGGGGCTGCCGGGCTGGGCTCAAGGGTCAAGGACGGACATCAGCATGGCCAAACCCGTTCGCAAGGCGGTTTTCCCGGTGGCGGGCCTCGGCACCCGTTTCCTGCCCGCGACCAAGGTGGTGCCCAAGGAACTGCTGCCGATCGTCGACCGGCCGCTGATCGACTATGCCGTGGCCGAAGCCCGCGCCGCCGGCATCGACACCTTCATCTTCATCACCGGTCCGCGCAACGAGCCCTTGCTGCGCGCGCATTTCGAACTCGCCGCCTCCCTCGAAGCCGAGCTCAACGCCAAGGATCCCAAGCTGGTCGCCATGCTGCGCGGGCTCGAACCGCCAAAGGGTTCGGTCCATTGCGTGCACCAGGACCGGCCGCTCGGCCTCGGCCACGCGGTCAACTGCGCGCGCGAGCTGATCGGCGACGAGCCCTTCGCCGTGCTGCTGCCCGACGACCTGATGGACTGCAATCCGCCGGCGCTGGCGCAGATGGTGGCGCTGCACGAAAAGACCGGCGGCAACGTGGTTGCGGTGGAGGAAGTGCCGCGCGAGATGACCAACCGCTACGGCGTGCTCGACGTCGGCGCCGACGACGGCCGCATGGCCGAGGTCAAGGGTCTGGTCGAGAAGCCCAGGCCCGAGGAAGCGCCATCGACGCTGACGGTGATCGGCCGCTACGTCCTGCTGCCCGAGGTGTTCGAGCATCTCGCGCTTCGCCAGCGCGGCGCCGGCGGCGAAATCCAGTTGACCGACGGCATGGCGAAGATGATCGGCCACGCGCCGTTCCACGGCCTGCGCTGCGGCGGCAAGCGTTACGATTGCGGATCGCGTGTCGGCTTCGTCGAGGCGCAGGTCGCCTTCGGCCTGCGCGATCAGGTCATGCACGACCGACTGGCCGATTTTCTCGGCCGTGTCGGCAAGGGCGCCATATAGGCGCGTGGAGACGATCTGATGCGCATCGCCATGATCGGCAGCGGTTACGTGGGGCTCGTGTCGGGCGCCTGTTTCGCCGAATTCGGCTTCGACGTCGCTTGCGTCGACAAGGACGCGGCGAAGATCGACCGGCTGCGGGCGGGCCAAATGCCGATCTACGAGCCGGGTCTCGATGCGCTGGTGGCGGATAACGTCAAGGCGGGCCGCCTGGTGTTCACTACCGATCTCAATGGCGCCGTCGCCGGCGCCGATGTCGTGTTCATCGCCGTCGGCACGCCCAGCCGCCGCGGCGACGGCCACGCCGACCTGAGCTACGTCTATGCCGCGGCGCAGGAGATCGCGAACGCGCTTTCCGGCTACTGCGTGGTCGTCACCAAGTCCACGGTGCCGGTCGGCACCGGCCGCGAGGTGGCGCGCATCATCGCCAGGACGCGCCCCAAGGCCGACTTCGACGTGGCCTCGAACCCCGAATTCCTGCGCGAAGGTTCGGCCATCGGCGACTTCATGCGGCCCGACCGCGTCGTCATCGGCACGGACTCGGAACGCGCGCGCGAAATTCTCGGAAGGCTCTACCGGCCGCTCAACCTGCTGGAAACGCCGATCCTCTACACCAGCCGGGAAACCGCCGAGCTGATCAAGTACGCGACCAACGCCTTTCTCGCGACCAAGATCACCTTCATCAACCAGATGGCTGACCTGTGCGAGGCGGTGGGCGCCGACGTCACCGACGTCGCCCGCGGCATGGGGCTCGACGGTCGCATCGGGCGCAAGTTCCTGCATCCGGGGCCCGGCTACGGCGGGTCGTGCTTTCGCAAGGATACGCTGGCGCTGGTCTAGACGGCGCGCGACGCGGGTGCGCCGGTCACCATCGTCGAGAACGTGGTGGCGGCCAACAACGCCCGCAAGCACGCCATGGCGCGGAAGATCATCGCCGCGATGGGCGGCGACGCCGGCGGCAGGACCGTCGCCGTGCTGGGCCTGACCTTCAAGCCCAACACCGACGACATGCGCGAGAGCCCGGCGCTCGACATCGTGCCGGCGCTCGTGGCTGCCGGCGCGCGGGTGCGCGCCTACGATCCCGAGGGCATGGCCGAAGCGAAGAAACTGCTCGCCGGCATCGATTACGTCGACGGAATCGACGCGGCCATGAAGGGCGCCGATTGCCTTGTCGTTCTCACCGAATGGAACCAGTTCCGCGCCCTCGATGCCGCTGATATCAAGGCGGCCCTCAGGACGCCGGTGGTGGTCGACCTGCGCAACGTGTTCAATCCCGCCGATATGGCGAAGGCCGGCATCTCTTACGTGAGCATCGGCCGGCCGGCGCCGGGCGGCAAGGAGTGATGGCGATGACTGCCCACAAATTCGATCCGACCATCCTGCGCGAATACGACGTGCGCGGCACCGTGGGCCAGGACCTGACGGAAGCCGACGCCCGCGCCCTCGGCCGCGCTTTCGCCACCTGGCTCGCGCGAAAGGGCGGCAAGACGGTGCATGTCGGGCGCGATGGACGTTCGTCCTCGCCTTCGCTGGAATCGGCGCTGGTCGAAGGCCTGACCGCGGGCGGCATCGATGTCGTGCGCGTCGGCATGGGCGCCACGCCGATGCTTTATTTCGCCACGGTGACGGGCAAGAGCGACGGCGGTATCCAGGTCACGGGGTCGCACAATCCGCCCAGGTACAACGGCTTCAAGTTCATGGCTTTCGGCAAGGCGTTCTACGGGGCCGATATCCTTGAACTCGGCAGGATCGCGGCAAGCGGCGACTTCGTTTCGGGCAAGGGCACGGCGCGCGAGGTTTCGGTGTTCGATGCCTATGTCGCGAGGCTCGCCCAGGATTACGACGGCAACCGGCCGCTCTCCATCGCCTGGGACGCGGGCAACGGCTCGGCCGGGCCGGCCATGGCGGCGCTGACCAGCAAGCTGCCCGGTCGCCATGTGCTGCTGTTCGAGACGCCCGACGCCGAATTCCCCAATCATCATCCCGATCCGACGGTGGCCAAGAATCTCGAACACCTGATCGCCGCGGTGAAGCGCGACGGGCTCGACCTCGGCATCGCCTTCGACGGCGACGGCGACCGCAGCGGCGTGGTCGACGGGCCGGGGCGCATCCTGTGGGGCGACCAGATGATGGCGCTGCTCGCGCG
>CAXRES010000111.1:0-12296 GCA_964229575.1 Alphaproteobacteria bacterium | reverse complement strand
CAGGCCGCGCAGGGGGAAGATCGAGAAATAGCTGCCCCCCGCGAACAGCACGATCAGCAGCACGGCGAACATGAAGCCGGGAATGGAATAGCCGAAGATGATGGCGCTCGACGTCCAGAAGTCGAAGCGCGTGCCGTCGCGCACCGCCTTGGCGACGCCGAGCGGAATGGAGATCAGGTAGATGATCAGCGTCGACCACAGGCCGAGCGAGATGGACACGGGCAGCTTCTCGATCACCAGGTCGACCACGCCGGTGTCGCGGAAGAAGCTGGTGCCGAAGTCGAAGCGCAGGTAGTTGACCATCATCTGGTAGAAGCGCTCGTGCGCGGGCTTGTCGAAGCCGTAGTACTTCTTGAGGTCTTCCAGAAGCTGCGGGTCGAGCCCGCGCCGCCCGCGATACGCCCCGTCGCCCTGGCCGCCGCCGAGCTGGCCGGGCGCCTGGGCGGCGCCGACCTCGCGGCTTGCGCCGCTGACGCGCGCCGTGGCGTCGACTTCGGCGCCGGTCATTTGCGCCACCACCTGCTCGACCGGGCCGCCGGGGGCGAACTGCACGATGATGAAGGTCACCACCATGATGCCGAACAGTGTGGGCACGATCAGCCCCAGGCGGCGGACGATATAGGCGATCATCTGGCCGCTTCCCTGTTCCGGCGCGCATCGAGCCGCGCCTGGCGCGCCTTGTCGACCCACCAGGCGTCGATCTGGTAGCCCATGATCGGCGTGACTTCGGGCCGGCCGAACTTGTCCCAATAGGCCAGCCGGTCGCCCTTGATGTGCCAGTGCGGGATGACGTAATGGCCCCACAGCAGCAGCCGGTCGAGCGCGCGCGTATGGGCCACCAGCGCGGCGCGGTCCTTGGCCGCGACGATGCCTTCGATCATCTGGTCGACGACCGGGTCGCGAATACCCGCCAGGTTGAACGAACCTTCGATACCGGCGCTTGCGCTATGCCAGTAGTCGCGTTGTTCGTTGCCGGGCGACAGCGATTCGGACCACACGTGAACCACCATGTCGAAATCGAAATTCTTGCGCCGGTTGATGTATTGCGAGGCATCGACCGTGCGCACCCGCGCATCGATGCCGAGCCGCTTGAGGTTGCCGAGGAAGGGCAGGACGATGCGCTCGAACGTCGGGTTGCCCAGCAGGATTTCGAAGGTCATCGGCTTGCCGGTCTTTTGATCGACCAGCTTGCCGTTCTTCACGATCCAGCCGACGCTTTTGAGGATGTCGAGCGCGGCCAGCAGGTTATGGCGCAGCGCCGGGTGCGTGCCGTCGGTATCGGGCGCCTTGTAGGCGCGCGTGAAGACTTCTTCCGGCACCTTGCCGCGGAACGGCGCCAGGATGGCGCGCTCGGCCGCGCCGGGCAGTCCCGCCGCCGCCAGGTCGGAGTTGGAAAAGTAGCTCTCGGTGCGCGCATAGGCGCCGTAGAACAGCACCCGGTTGGTCCAGGCGAAGTCGAAGGCGTGGGCGATCGCCTCGCGCACGCGGCGGTCGGCGAATACCGGCCGGCGCGTGTTGAAAACGAATCCCTGCATGCCGGTCGGCTGCTGGTGGGGGATGAACTCCTTTTTCAGCAGGCCCTCGCGCACCGCCGGCACGTCGTAGCTCGCCGACCAGAATTTCGAAACGTGCTCCTCGCGGAAGTCGAAGGCGCCGGCCTTGAGCGCTTCGAGCGCCACCGTGTTGTCGCGGAAATAGTCGATGCGGATGCGGTCGAAGTTGTGCCGCCCGCGATTGACGGCGAGATGGCGTCCCCAGTAATCGCGGACCCGTTCATAAGTCACGGCGCGGCCGGGGTCGACCTCGGCGACGCGGTAGGGGCCCGACCCCAGGGGCGGGGTCAGCGTCGTGCGGTCGAAGTCCTTGTCGGCCCAGTAATGCCGGGGCAGAACCGGCAACTGGCCCATGATCAGCGGCAGTTCGCGGTTGACGCCGGGCTTGAAGGTGAAGCGCACGCGCTTCGGCCCCTCGACGGTCGCCTTGGCGACGGAAGAGTAGTAGAGGCGAAAGCGCGGGTGGCCCCTGGTGGTCAGCGTTTCGAACGACCACACGACGTCTTCCGCCGTGACCGGCTTACCGTCATGGAAACGCGCCTCGGGCCGCAGGTTGAAGGCGACCCAGGACCTGTCCTCGGGCGTTTCCACCGATTGGGCGATCAGGCCGTATTCGGAAAACGGCTCGTCGGCCGAGGACACCATCAGGGTCTCGAACACGTAGTTCGACCCCGCCGCCGCCACGCCTTTCAGGGTGAAGGGGTTGAGCGAATCGAAAGTGCGCACGCCCGCGAGGCGTATGCTGCCGCCCTTGGGCGCATCCGGATTGACATAGTCGAAGTGCGTGAAGCCCGCCGGGTACTTCAGATCGCCGTGCATGGCGATGCCGTGCATGGGGCCGGACGTTGCCCGCTGCTGCGCCGGGGCCGGCGCCGCGACGAGGCCCAGGGCGAGAACGCAACAACCGAGGACCCCGAAACGCGACATGTCTCTCCGTCAGCCCGATTGCAGGATTTCGAGCGCCGCGCGGTGCAAGACGGGATCGCCGGCGGCGAGCACGCGACCGTCGGAGGCGAGCGTGAGCGCCCTGCCGTTCCAGTCGGTAATCACGCCGCCCGCGCCCTCGATGACGGGCACCAGCGCCGCATAATCGTAGGGCTTCAATCCCGATTCGACAACGATATCGGCGTGGCCCGAAGCGAGCAGGCCGTAGGAATAGCAATCCCCGCCGTAAAGCGCGTGATTGACCCGTTCGCGCAGGCGATGAAAGCCCGCCTCGTCGCCATCGGGGAACAGGTAGGGACTGGTGGTGTAGAGGATGGCGTCGGAAAGGCGCGGGCAGGGCCGCACGCGCGCCGGTTTGCCGTTGAAGGTGCTGGCTTTTCCCAGGGCGCCGATCCAGCGTTCGTGGATGATCGGCTGGTCGATCACCCCGATGATCGGCCGCCCGGCCCGCGCGAGGCAGACCAGGATTCCGAAGGTCGGCTTGCCCGTGATGAAGGACTTGGTGCCGTCGATGGGATCGAGCACCCAGGTGAATTCCGCGTCCGGATTGGTGCGGCCCAGTTCCTCGCCGAGGATGCCGTGGCCGGGCTCCGCATCGTTGAGCAGCGCGCGCATGGCGATTTCCGCGTCGCGATCGGCGATGGTGACCGGCGTCGCGTCGGCCTTGGTGTCGATCGTGAAGGACTTGCGGAAGTAATGCGCGAGCACCGCGCCGGCGGCGTCGGCGCAGGCCTCGGCCAGCGCGATGTAGCGATTGACGGCGGCGATATCGAGCGGCGCTGCGGGCATGGTCATGGCGTCTGCATCCGCGTCGGCGGGCCGCCGCCCGCGCCGGTTACGGCAGCGGGACGGGGCTGTCGGACTGGGCGCGCATGTAGGCGATCAGCGCCGCACGCTCCGCGTCGTTCTTGATGCCGGCGAAGGCCATGCGGTTGCCCGCGGCGACCGACTTGGGATCGTGCAGCCACTTGTTGAGCATTTCGAAATCCCACTTGCCCTTCACGCCCTTGAGCGCGGCCGAAAAGGTGAAGGAGCCGGAAGCGATGTCGCGGCCGATGACGCCCCAGAGCGCGGGGCCCACCTTGTTGGCGCCGCCCTTGTCGAAGGTGTGGCAGACGCCGCACTTGGACCGCGCGGCCTGCGCGCCCTGCTCGGCGCTCGCCTTGCCCAGCATCGGGCCGATGGCGGCAAGCTGCACTGCCGCCTTCTTCGCCTCGCCGCCCGAGGGCTGCGCCGGCGCGACGCCGGCCACAGGATAGGCGTGCTTTTCGGGCACCTTGGCGTGCAGCATCGCGTCGCCCGCGATGTCGACGACCTTGATGACGAGAAGCGCCGCGAGGATGGCGCCGATGACCTTGTTCCACTCGAATGCGGACATGGATGCTGTGCTCCGGTCTTGCGCGCCTGTGGGGCGCGGAATTCTGGCGGGCCCGCTCGGTGCGGGCGTCATGAAAAATGTGCAACCCGCCTGCGGGTCGCGCCGGGAATGTAACCGCTCGAACCGGGCCTGTCCAACGGCGATTACCGCCTTTTTTGCCGCGAGTGGTTCGCATTTTAGGGCCGCGGGACGCGCTCCGGCGGGGCCGGCGGATGCGTCCGCCGGCATGGTTTCGTCTGGCCCCCGGGCCGGCTTCGGACTAGTCTTGCAACCATCCTGAAAACAAGGCTTTTTCGGTCCTCCGTCGAGCGAATGTCAAGTCCCGAACCCGTGCCTGCCGCGACCGCCGCCAATCCTCGCGCCAACGCCATCGTGCTGATCCCGGCGCGCATGGCTTCGACGCGCCTGCCGGGCAAGCCGCTCGCCGACATCCTGGGCCTGCCGATGATCGTGCAGGTGTGGCGGCGCGCGATGGAAGCGGGCATCGGCCCGGTCTGGGTCGCCTGCGCCGAAGCCGAGATCGCCCGCGCGGTGACGGCGGCCGGCGGCCAGGCGGTGCTGACCGACCCCGCGCACCCCTCCGGTTCCGACCGCATCAAGGAGGCGCTCGCCACGATCGATCCCGAAGGCGCGTTCGACGCCGTCGTCAACGTGCAGGGCGATTTGCCGACGCTCGATCCCGCCCTCTGCGTGCGGGCGCTGCGCCTGCTTGACGACCCCTCGGTCGATCTCGGCACGCTGGCGGCCGCCATCACGGTCGAGCACGAACGCACCGATCCCAACGTGGTGAAGGCCGTCGTCGCCGCCGCGGGCGGCGCCGATCACGGCCGCGCGCTCTACTTCAGCCGGGCCACGGTGCCGGCGGGCGAGGGACCGCATTACCACCACATCGGCCTCTATGCCTGGCGGCGGTCGGCGCTCGATCGCTTCGTCGCGCTTCCGCCAAGCCCGCTTGAACTGCGCGAAAGGCTCGAACAGTTGCGCGCCCTCGAAGCGGGCATGCGCATCGAGGTGGCCTTCGTTGACACGGTTCCCCTCGGTGTCGATACTCCGCGCGATCTGGAACGCGCCCGCGAAATCCTCGCCGCGCAGAAGAACAGAGCCGGCCGATGATCGAGACCGAAAACGCCGCCGGCAGCGATCCGGCCAACACCATCGTCTTCCAGGGCTACGCCGGGGCGTATTCGGACCTTGCCTGCCGCCAGGTCTATCCGGGCATGGCCACCCTGCCGTGCCCGACCTTCGAGGAAGCGTTTGCCAGCGTCGAGGAGGGCCGGGCGAGGCTCGCGATGATTCCCATCGAAAACTCGGTGGCCGGGCGCGTGGCGGACATCCACCAGCTCATCCCGCACGCGCAGTTGCACATGATCGGCGAGCATTTCCAGCGCGTGAACCACCACCTGCTGGCGGTCAAGGGGGCGACGCTCGCCGACATCAAGGTCGCGCGCAGCCATGTGCATGCGCTGTCGCAGTGCCGCATCTTCCTGCGCAAGCACGGCATCCGCCCGATCGTCCATGCCGACACCGCGGGCGCGGCGCGCGACATCGCCGAAAAGGGCGACCGCCACGAGGCGGCCATCGCCTCCGAACTGGCGGCCGAGATCTACGGCCTGCAATCGCTCGCCGCCAATATCGAGGACGCGGCGCACAACACCACGCGCTTCGTCATCTTCGCCCGCGACGCGGTCGATCCGGGCGCGGGCAACGGCCCGGTGATGACGGCTTTCCTGTTCCGCGTTCGCAACATCCCGGCGGCGCTCTACAAGGCGCTCGGCGGCTTCGCCACCAACGGCGTCAACATGACCAAGCTCGAAAGCTACATGGTCGAGGGCAACTTCGCCTCGACCGAGTTCTACGCCGAGGTCGAGGGCCATCCCGCGCAGGGCGGGCTCAAGCTGGCGCTGGAAGAATTGCGCTTCTATTCGGAAAAAGTGCGCATCCTCGGCACCTTCCCGCAGCACCCCTTCCGCCGCGGCGGTTGATTGCCGCTCTGCCTCGGCGTATATAACGGGCGTCATTGGGGAGTAGCCGCCCGCGGCGTTCACGCGGGGGATGCGTCAACAGACTTGGGTTTCGGGCCGTCGCCCGCCGCCCATGGCGCCTCCGGCACAGCCTGGCGAGACCTTTGGCTTGACCGCGCCCGACAGGGGTCGGGCGGCGCGGCAGGCCATCGGTTGAATGCTCGGCCCCGGAAATGCGGTTACCCACATGCAAGCCCTCAACGTCTCGCTCGGCGTCGTCGCCGTCGCCGAAATCGGCGACAAGACGCAACTGCTCGCCATCGTGCTGGCGGCGCGCTACCGCGCGCCCTACGCCATCTGCCTTGGAATACTGCTCGCCACCATCGCCAACCACGCGCTGGCCGCCCTGTTCGGCGGCTTCGTCGCGCAATGGCTCGGCCCTTTCTGGCTGCGCTGGCTGCTGGCGGCGGGCTTTCTCGGCATGGCCGCCTGGGTGCTGGTGCCCGACAAGGCCGACGACGGCCCGTCGACGGCGACGCGCGCCGGCGCCTTCATGGCGACGCTGGTGTCCTTCTTCCTGGTCGAGATCGGCGACAAGACCCAGGTCGCCACCATCGCGCTCGCCGCGCGCTATCACGACGTAATCATCGTCACGATGGGAACGACGCTCGGCATGATGGCGGCGAACGTCCCGGCTGTGTGGCTCGGCGAAGTGGCGGCGACCAGGCTGCCGATGAAGCTCATGCGCTTCATCGCCGCACTGATCTTCGCCGCCCTCGGCCTCGTCGCGCTGTTCAACATCGGCAAGGTTTTCGGCTAAGGCCGGGGAACCTTCCGCGATAACCCTCGGCGCCCGGCTTGGCCGGGCGATCCATTCATTCTCGCGGCTGGATGCCCCGGACAGGCCGGGGCATGGCGGGGAAACGCGGGGCGGCGTTCACGCCTTACCGTTCATCCACTCGCCGATCAGCCTTCGCGCGATCGAGATGGGCCGGGGCAGGTGCGCGGCGAGGCCGGCGGCCTCCGCTTCGGCGCGGTCGCGCGCCGCCATCAGGGCGCGCACGTCTTCGCGGCTGAACCAGCGCGCGTCGGCAAGCTCTTCTTCGTTCAGGCGGATCTCCGTCGTCGCCGCGTCGGCGTAGAATCCGAGCATCAGGTTGGCCGGAAACGGCCACGGCTGCGAATGGGCGTAGCGCGCGGCGCGGATGCGAATGCCGGTTTCCTCCATCACCTCGCGCGCCACCGCTTCTTCGAGCGATTCGCCCGGCTCGACGAAGCCCGCCAGCGTCGAATACATGCGGTTGTCGCGCCCCGGCCTGCGGCCCAGAAGGCAGCGCTCGCCGTCGACCACCAGCATGATGACGGCGGGATCGGTGCGCGGAAAATGGTGGATGGCGCAATCGGCGCTGGTGCAGACGCGCACGTGGCCCGCTTCGCGCGGCACGGTCGGCGCGCCGCAATTGCCGCAGAAGCGGTGCCGGCGGTGCCAGTAGGCGAGCGCGCGCGAATGCGCCAGCATCTGCGCCTCCGCCCTGCCCATCAGCGCGGCGACATCGCGCACGTCCATGAATTCGCCCCGTCCGGAAAGCAGCGGATGGGCGGCCGGCTCCTCGATGTGCGAGATGTCGGCCGAAAACACCGCGCGTTCGCCGTGCAGAGCGAGCAGGGTCGGCGGCGCTTCGGGATGCAGCAGCGCCAGCGCTTCGGCCGCGGCGAGGAAGGCGGGTGCGGCTTCCGGACCCGTCGCCACCAGATGCTTGTCGCGCCAGGTCAGCACGATGAGGCTCTGCGGATCGGCAAGCTGGCGGGCGATCCACGCCTCGTCCTTGCGAAGCAGCCCGGCGCGGTCGAGGCCGCCGCCGGCGAAGACGTTGGCGGGACGGTCGGAAAAGACGTCGTTCATGGCGGATCGTCCCCGCGGGCGAAAAGCGCGAGCGAAAACCACTCGCGTTCGTCCGACCACCGGGCGCGGGAGGAAAAGCCCAGCGCTTTCATTTCGTCGGCAAGGGCCGCGGCATCGAACTTGCGCGAAATTTCCGTATGGATGCGTTCGCCCGCGGTGAGATCGACCGTGAGCCCGAGGTCGGCAAGCGTCGCGGCCTGCGCGCGGTCGCTTTCCAGGTGCATCTCGATGCGGCTCAGGGATTCGTTCCAGAAGGCGACGTGACGGAAGCGGCCCGGACGGAAGTCGCCGTGATAGCGCGCATTGAGATGCGCCAGCATGTTGCGGTTGAAGGCCGCCGTGACGCCCTCGGCGTCGTTGTAGGCGGCGTGCAGCACGCGCGCGTCCTTGATGCGGTCGAAGCCGAGCAGGAAATGATCGCCCGGAAGCATCGCTTCGCGGATGCGCGCGAGGAACGCCTTGCGCTCGTCCTCGGCGAAGTTGCCGATGGTCGAGCCGAGGAACAGGAACACGCGCCGTCCGTCCGGCGCCGGATGCAGCACATCGAGCGCGGCTTCGTAGGTGCCGGCGACGGCGCGGATGGTGAGATCGTCGTAGCGCGCGATCAGGCGGCGCGCGCTCGCCGCCAGCATGTCGCCCGACACGTCGATCGGCGCGAAGTCGACCCTGCGCCCGCTCGCCGCATAGGCTTCGAGCAAAAGCCGGGTCTTGACCGACGAGCCCGCGCCAAGCTCGACGATTTCCGCCGGGCCGGTCGCCTCCGCGATGTCGCCGGCGTGGGCTTTCAGGATCGCGCGTTCGGTGCGTGTCGGGTAGTACTCGGGCGTGGCGCAGATGCGCTCGAACAGTTCGGAACCGCGCGCGTCGTAGAAATACCTGCAGGGCAGCGACTTGCCCGGCGCGGCCAGACCGGCCACAACATCGGCGCCGTCGTCGGCGACTTCCGCCTCGTCGAGGCGGGTCAGCCGGAAGCGCGGCAGCTCGGTTATGGTGGCCATAGGTCCCCCCGGATTTCTTCTGATCGTTCGGCGCATGATAGACCCGCCCCCGGCGGCTTGCAAAATGCCCGCCTCCGCGGCGGGGCGCAAAATGCCCGCCTCCGCGGCGGGACGCAAAATGCCCGCCTCCGCGGCGGGGCGCAAAAGGCTGCCCTCTACGGCGGGACATAATCGTGTCATAGTCGCCCGCCCCGATCCCCTGCCGGAGTTCCCGCCCTGGGCCGTCCCCTCGTCATCTTCGCCGCCATTTCCGCGGCGCTGACCATGAGCCAGTTCATGCGCACCGCGATTTCCGTGGTGGCGCCCGACATCATGGCCGAGGCCCGCCTCTCGCCCGAAGCCTACGGCATGATGGCCGGTTCCTTCTTCGTCGGCGTCGCCGCCGCGCAAATTCCGACCGGCCTGATGTTCGACCGCTTCGGCGCGCGCCTGACCATTTCCGTGTCGCTGCTGCTCGCCGGTTTCGCCACCTTCGCCTTCGCCGCCGCCGACGGGTTCGCGGCACTTTTCGCCGCGCGCCTTTTCACCGGCATCGGCTTCGCCTCCGCCCTGATGGGCGGACTTGTGGTCGCCTCGCGCTGGTTTCCGCCTGACCGCTTTTCCCAGGTCACCGGCCTGTTCATCGCCGTGTCGGCGGCCGTCGGCCTGATGGGCGCGGCGACGCCGATGGCGTGGCTTTCGGCGCGCATGGGCTGGCGGGCGGCCTTCGTCGTGGCGGGCGGCCTTACCCTGCTCGCCGCCGTTCTGGTATGGGCGCTGGTGCGCGACGCGCCGCCCGGCCATCCGTGGCACAACCGGCGCATCGAAAGTTTTCGCGAACAGTTGGGCGGCTATCTCACCATCCTGCGCCTGCCGGGGATTCCGTGGATCATGCTGATGGCGGGCGTCGGCTACGCCACCATGATCACCCTCATCGGCGTCTGGGGCGGCCCGTATCTGCACGACGTGCATGGCCTCGGCGGGGTGGCGCGTGGCAACGTGCTGACCGCGCTGGTGGCGGGCAGCGTCGTCGGCCTTCTTCTCTACGGTCCGCTCGACCGGTGGGTGGACACGCGCAAATACCTCGTCATCGGCGGCACCATGCTGTCGGCCGGGTTGCTTGCTGCGCTGGCCGCGCTCGCGCATCCGCCCGTCGTCCTGGTCGCCGCCCTGTTTTTCGCCTATGGCGTGATCGGGTCCTATTACATCACCAACATCGCGCTCGGCCGGGCGCACTATCCCGATCATCTCGTGGGGCGCGGCGTCACCACCGTCAACCTTTGCACGTTCCTTGGCGTCATCCTCGTGCAGTTCGCCACCGCCCGGCTGATGGGGGCCTTCGGCGCCGACGCGCCGGGCGTCGCCGTGCCCGAGGCCGCCTACCGCGTGCTGTTCGGCGCGCTCGCCGTCTATGCCCTGGTGGCGGGCCTGCTTTATTTCCGGACCCGCGACGTGCGGCCGTCGGAGGAACGGGCGCGCAGGCGCCCATTGGACTGACGGGCGCGCAGGCGCCCATTGGACTGACGGGCGCGCAGGCGCCCATCGGACTGACGGGCGCGCAGGCGCCCATCGGACTGACGGGCGCGCAGGCGCCCATCGGACTGACGGGCGCGCAGGCGCCCGTGACGCAAAGGCGCGCGCAACCCCCGGAATCACTGCGGAATTTTTTCCCTGATTCTGTTGCCGGAGGTACGGGCGATTTTGGGATAGTGCGCCCGGGAGGCTGGCGGTGGACGTGCGCCCCGCCAACCCGGTCAGGTCCGGAAGGAAGCAGCCGTAACGGGTTTTGCCCGGGTCATTGTCAGTCTCCCACCCGCCTGCGTTCCCGGTGAACGCGCCACCGCCCGAGAGGAGTTTCCGGCCCCACAGGCCCGCGATCGCGCCATGAGCGAAAAGACCGCCCCAAGCCCCGCGCCCGCGAAACCCTATCAGGTGCTTGCCCGCAAGTACCGCCCCCAGAATTTTGCCGAACTGATCGGCCAGGACGCCGTGGTGACGACGTTGCGCAACGCCATCGCCGCCGACCGGCTGGCCCATGCGTGGCTGCTCGCCGGCGTGCGCGGGGTCGGCAAGACGACGACGGCGCGTATCCTGGCGCGCGCGCTCAACTGCATCGGCCCGGACGGCAAGGGCGGCCCGACGGCGGAGCCTTGCGGCGTCTGCGCCAACTGCACGGCGATCGCCGACGACCGCCATCCCGACGTGATCGAGATGGATGCGGCCTCGCGCACCGGCGTCGACGATATCCGCGAACTGATCGAGCAGGTGCGCTACCGGCCGTCGAGCGCGCGCTACAAGGTCTACATCATCGACGAAGTGCACATGCTCACCACCAACGCCTTCAACGCGCTGCTGAAGACGCTGGAAGAACCGCCCGAGCACGTGAAGTTCATCTTCGCCACCACGGAAACGCGCAAGGTTCCGGTCACCGTGCTGTCGCGCTGCCAGCGCTTCGACCTGCGCCGCGTGCCCGACGACCTGCTCGCCCGCCACTTCGTCGCGGTGGCGGAAGCCGAGGGGGTGACGCTGGAACCCGCCGCCGCGCGGCTGATCGCGCGCGCCGCCGACGGCTCGGTGCGCGACGGCCTTTCCATTCTCGACCAGGCGGTAGCGGGTGCCGGCGCCGGATCCGCCATCGCCGAAGATGCCGTGCGCGCCATGCTGGGCCTTGCCGACCGCACCCAGGTCTTCGACCTGTTCGAGGCGGCGATGCGGGGCGACATCGCGCGCGCCCTCGATCTGGTTTCCGCCGCCGCCGCGGCCGGCGCCGATGCCCAGAGCATGATCGGCGATCTGCTCGAACTCACCCACTGGCTGACGCGGGTCAAGATCACGCCTGCCATCGCCGACGATCCCGTAGTGCCCGAGACCGAGCGCGTCATCGGGCGCCGCCTCGCGTCTTCGCTCGGCATGGCGACGCTGGCGCGCGCCTGGCAGATGCTGCTCAAGGGTCTTGCGGAAGTGCAGGGCGCGCCGCAGCCGATGAAGGCCGCCGAAATGGTGCTGGTGCGCATCGCCCATGCCGCCAGCCTGCCGCCGCCCGCCGAACTGATCGAGAAATTGCAGAAGGGCGAAGGCGCCGGCACGCCGCGCGCCGCCGCCCCGCCCGCGCCTTCTGCCGCGGGCAACGGCGCGGGCAACGGCGGCGCCAGCGCGCGTTCCTCGTTCGAGGCGCCGCGCGGCGGCGCGAAGCCCCAGCCCCATGCGACGCCCGAGCCCGAGCCCGAAAACGCGCCGCAGGCGCGGGCTTCGGGCGATCCCGCCGCCGACCTGCCGAAGAGTTTCGTCGCCCTGGTCGAACTGCTCGAAAAGCATCGCGAGGCGCGGCTTGCCGGCGAACTTCGCACGGCCGTTCATCTCGTGCGCTACGAGCCGGGCCGCATCGAGTTCCGCCCGGGGGAACGGGCCGACGCGACGCTCGCCAACCGGCTCGGCCCCGTTCTGGCGAAGCTCACCGGCACGCGCTGGGCGGTGCTTCTGGCATCGGCGCCGGGCGATCCGACGCTCGCCGAACAGAGCGCCAGCGCCGCCGAGGCACGCCGCCTGCAGGCGGCCGAACATCCGCTGGTGAAGGCCGCG
>CAXRES010000110.1:0-4758 GCA_964229575.1 Alphaproteobacteria bacterium | reverse complement strand
TGCGCTTCCGCGATCGACCTGCGGCCCGTGGAAATCCGCAACGTGCCGCCGTCGAGCATGGCGTCGCGCGAATTGAGACAGAGATTGATGATCGCCGTATCGAGCTGGCTGTCGTCGGCGCGGCACAACCCCGTGTTTTCGTCCGCGGCAAACTCGATCTCGATATTTTCGCCGAGCGTCCGCCGCAGAAGTCCGGTCAGCCCAAGCACGTGATCGGCGACGTCGAGGGGACGAGGGTTGAGCGGCTGCCGGCGCGAAAAAGACAGGAGCTGCTGGGTCAGCCGGGCGCCGCGTTCGCCCGCCGCATGGATCGTCTCGATCGTTTGCCGCGCCTCGGAGTCGAGCACCAACTGCTCGCGCAGGAGTTCGAGATTGCCGAGCATGACCGCCAGCAGGTTGTTGAAGTCGTGGGCGACGCCGCCGGTGAGCTGGCCCACGGCCTCCATCTTCTGCGACTGGCGCAGACGTTCTTCGGCGTTGCGCTGTTCGGTCGTTTCCACATAGGTCGTGACGCAGCCGCCGCCGGGCAGCGACTTGCGATGGTGGATATAGGACTTGCCGGTGGTCAGCCGGTGTTCGCCCGAGCGCTCGTTGAGAAACGACGCCTCGGCGAAACGCCGCTCGACGATGGCCTCGACTTCGCCCGGTCCGTAGTCGCCGCGCCTTGCCCGAAAGCGAAACAGTTCCTGCACCGGAATGCCGGCGTAAAGGAAGTCCGCAGGGTAGTCGAACAGCTTTTCGAACATGGAATTGTAGCGCAGGAGCCGCATGTCCTCGCTGTAGACGGCGTAGGCCGTGCCCATGGTGTCGAGCGTCGCCTGCAGCAGCGCCGTCTTGCGCGCCGCGTCCGCTTCGGTCTCCTTGGATGCCGAAATGTCGTGAAACAGCGACACGGTGTGGATAATCTCGCCGCGCTCGTCGCGCAGGGCGCTCAATTCGTTGATCACCCATACGGCGCGCCCGTCCTTGTGCAGGAGGCGCACCGTATTGCTGTAAGCGGGGATTTCTCCGGCCTGAAGTCGGCTGAACAGCATGTGGCTGCGTTCGCGGTCATCGGGGTGATAGAATTCGGCCAGGCGCACGGCTTCCAGTTCCGCCCGGCTGCGGCCGAACAGCTTTTCCAGCGCCGGATTGGCGTAAAGCGCGCGGTCGTGCGCGGAACGGATGGCCAGCCCCACGGTGCTGGTGGCGAAGGCGTTGCAGATCAGTTCGTAGGGGGTCGAATTCGTCATCGCGGGTTTTGCGGCCGGCCGCCAGGGCGGGTCAAAACGGCGAGCCACGGGCACTTTATGGGCATATGCAGGTATCGGCAACCGCAACGTGGGTCCGTGGCGGGGCGCGGATCAGCCATCCAGAACGGCGCGCAGCCGCCGCGCCAGGGCGTCGCGGGTGAACGGCTTGCCAAGCAGGCGGTCGCCCAGGTCGCTGATCGGGGAGTAGTGGCTCGTCGCGTGAGCGGGGTAGCCCGAGACGAACAGCGCTTTCATGGATGGCCACCGTTCGGCGGCGATCTTCGCCAGTTCCGGGCCGTTCATGCCGCCCGGCAAAACGACGTCGGTCAGCAACAGATCGAAGGTTTCGCCCCTTTCCAGACACTCGAGCGCCGCCCGCGCGTTGACGACGGAGGTCACGCGGTAATCCAGCGTTCGCAGCATGGAGGCGACGAGCCGGAGCACGTCCGGGTCGTCCTCGACGAACAGTATTTTCTCGCCCTTGCCGAAAGGCGGCGCCTCCGGCAGGGCATCGCTCGCGGTCTGCGGCGCATTATCCGCGGCGACGGGAAGATAGATTTTCACCGTCGTTCCGATACCGGGTTCGCTGTAGATCGAAAGGTGACCGCCCGACTGGCGCGCGAAGCCATAGGCCATCGAGAGGCCGAGCCCGCTGCCCTTGCCGACGTCCTTGGTGGTGAAGAACGGTTCGACGGCGCGCTTGCGCACGTCTTCGGACATGCCGACCCCGGTGTCGCTGACTTCAAGCAGGACATAGTGTCCGGGGGTCACGGCTTCGTGCGGGTCGCCGAAGCTCTCATCCAGGTCGACCTCGGAAAGCTCGACGCTCAGGTATCCGCCCCGCGGCATGGCGTCGCGGGAATTGATGGCAAGATTGAGAATGACGTTTTCCAGCTGGCCGGGGTCGACCATGACGAGGGGCAGGTCCGGCTTGGCGTTGAACGCCACATGGATGGTTTCGCCAAGCGTGCGCTTGACCAGTTCCATCATCCCGTTGATCAGCTCGGGCAAGTGGATGCTGCGCGGCTGCAGGGGCTGGCGGCGGGAAAAGGCGAGAAGGCGCTGCGTCAGATCAGCCCCGCGCCGCGCCGCGCGCATGATCGAATTCACCTCCTTGTTGTTTTCCGGGTCGCCCGCCATCGCCAGTTCGGCGTTGCCCATGATGACGGCCAGCAGGTTGTTGAAGTCGTGGGCGATGCCGCCGGTCAGCTGGCCGATCGCCTCGAGCTTCTGCGACTGCGCGAGCGCGGCTTCCAGCTTCTTCACGTCGCTGATGTCCTGCCCGATCGAGACGTAGCCGATCACCCGGCCCGCTTCGTCGAATTGCGGCGCCCGGGTGAACAGCCGGGTCCGGACCGATCCGTCGGGCATCGTGCGCCGGCGCTCGATCTGCGTCACCTTGCCGCGGAGCGTTTCCTCGATTCCGTCCACGACGTCGGCGTGATCGTCGTCGCCCCAGATTTCGGTCCGGCTCTTGCCGATCATGTCCGCCGGGTTGTCGAAACCGTGGCGCTTGGCGTAGGCGCGGTTGGCGAAGCGCAGAATCTTGTCGCGGTCGGTGAAATTGATTTCCGCCGGCAGGTTGTCGGTGACCAGTCGCAACTGGGCTTCGCTCCGGCGCAGCGCCGCCGTCGCGCGCTCCAGCGTCTCGCGCGCCGTCGCCTGGCGGATGGTGAAGAACACCATCGCCACGACCAGCAGGGAAATGGTCAAGGCGAGAACATACTGCGACCGCGTGCCGAGGCGCTTGCGCGCGGCAAGATCGTCTTCCGCGATGCCGACCGTGGCGGTGAGGGGGAACCCTTCGACTTTCTGGTAATAGAAATGCCGCTCGATGCTGTCGACCGGGCTTGTCTGGACGTAGTGGCCCGATGGCGCCTTTTCCAGCAGTTGCCACAGTTGTGAAACGGCGATGTTCTGGCCGAAGGAAAATTTTCCGTCCGAGTAGCGGGCGCGGACGGTTTTGTCGTAGGTGCTGGCGAGCGTGCCGAGCCCCTTCGGTCCGAGGCCCAGCGACCTGATGATATCCACGATCCTTTCGGCGTCGACCGCGGAAAACACCACCCCGGCGAAGCTGCCGTCAGGCATGGTCAGGCGGCGGACGACGCGGAGCAGGGACTTGCCCGTGTTGCGCCCGCGTTCGGCCATCGAGATAAAGACCGCATCCCCGGCCGCGTCGCGGGACCGGATGAAATAGTCGCGGTCGCCCGCCCCTAGACCCGGGATGAGCGGGCCCGACGAGAGAAAGATCGGCGTTCCGGTTTCGTCGATGATGGTGACGTGCGAGACGATTTCGGGATCGAGCGGGAACAGGGACATGAACCGGCGCACCCGATCGAGCGACTTGCCGTTTTCCACGTATTCGCGCCGCACCGCCCTCGCATAGGAATCGGCGTAGCGGAAAATGCTTTCCGACGTTTCCCTGAAGTAGATCGAGGCCTGCCGCGCCTGCTGTTCGGTCGTCGCGGCGATCTCGCGCTTTTCCTCGTTGATGCCGGTGAGGAAGATTGCCCAGTTCGCCGCGAGGACGAGGATGCCGATGACAATGGCGGAGAGTTTGGTGCGCGACGTAAACATGGGTCTTGCGGATTATACTCGGGCGCGTCGGGCTCGGGATTGGGCGCGCGGGCCCTAGCCGGGCCCGAGCGCAGACGACATAACAACGCCGACGGCGGTCAGGTTCGGCCGGATATGCTGAAAACCATTTTTATAGGAACTTTCGAAATAAACCAAAAGCAATAAAATATCTTATTTGCATCTGTTTTCCGGCCTTCGACGGCGCGGCCCTGCTGATATGCCGGTTCGGGTTCATCCGGGCGCAATCAAGGTAAAAAGAGGCGCAGACAAGGACAGAAAGAAAAGAGGCCGGGCTTCCGCCCGGCCTCTCGTGAACCTCGTTGCGGCCCGCCTTAGAGCGGCAGCTTGTAAAGGTCGATGCAGTTCTGCGCCAGCACCTTGTGCTGCGCTTCCTTCGGCAGCTGGCCGACCTGACGCGCGATGAAGGCGCGGCTGTTCGGCCAGGTCATGTTCGGATGCGGGTAATCGCTCGACCACATGCAGCGGTCCTCGCCCCAGTATTCGAGACAGTGGCCGCCGGCCACGTCGTCCATGAAGGTCAACCAGACGTGCTCGTTGAAGATCTCGCTCGGCAGGCGCTTGATCTTGAATTCGGTGTTCGGGTGACCGGGCTTGGTGTTGCGCTTGTAGTAGTAGTCCCACTGCTGAAGGATGAACGGCGCCCAGCCGATTTCACCCTCGACGATGGCGGCCTTGAGCTTCGGGTGACGCTCGAACACGCCCGACCACACCAGGTCGAAGGCGGTGGTGACGATCTCCGAGGTCTTGATGTTGACCGAGCCGCGCACCTTTTCCATGCCTTCGCGCTTGAAGCGGAAGTAGTTGAAGCCGGTCAGGATATGGAAGTGGATCGGCTGGCCCAGTTCGGCGCAGGCGGCCCACAGCTTTTCGTAATGCGGCGAGGTCAGCGGCAGGTCGGGATGCGGCACCTGCCAGATCATGCCGCCCT
>CAXRES010000109.1:0-32749 GCA_964229575.1 Alphaproteobacteria bacterium | reverse complement strand
GAACTTCTTTCCTTCCTCGCCCGCGTCATCGATCTGTGCATCCGCACATGGCTGGGACTGCCAAGATCGACGAGCTGATCGGGCGGCTGCCGCTCGATCCCGCGCTCGGCTCCGCGATCGGGGCGTGGGCCGCCTGGCTCGCCCATGAAAAGCGTGCCTCGTTTCACACGCTCGATGCCTACGGGCATGATCTCGCCGATTTCCTCGAATTCATGGTCGCCCACAAGGGCGGGCCGATCGGCGCCGGCACGATGGCCGAACTCAGGCTCGCCGATTTCCGCGCCTGGCTCGCCGCGCGCCGCGGGCGCGGGCTCGCCCATGCCTCGACGGCGCGGGCACTTTCCACCGTGCGCGGCTTCTTCCGCCGTCTGGAAAAGACCGGCGTGGCCAGCAACGGCGCCATCAACGTGCTGCGCACGCCCAGGCTTCCGCAGTCGATTCCCAAGGCCCTGTCGGAGGACGAAGCCTTCGCGGCCATCGCGGCGGCGGCCGAAATGGCGGAAGAACCCTGGGTTGCCAAGCGCGATGCGGCGATCCTGACGCTGCTCTACGGCGCGGGCCTGCGCATCGGCGAGGCCTTGGGCCTCGACCGCCGCGACGTGCCGGCGGGTCCGGCGCTGCGGATCACGGGCAAGGGCAACAAGGAGCGCGTCGTGCCGCTCCTGCCGGTGGTCGTGGAAGCAATCGCCGAATATCTCGACGCATGCCCGCATGTGCTTGCCCCCGACGGGCCGCTGTTCGTCGGCAAGCGCGGCAAGCGGCTGGCCCCGGGCCAGGTGCAGGCGTCTTTGCGCAAGGTGCGCCGGGCGCTCGGCCTGCCCGAGACAGCAACCCCGCACGCGCTGCGCCATTCCTTCGCCACCCACCTGCTGGCGGGCGGCGGCGACCTGCGCACCATTCAGGAGCTACTGGGCCACGCCTCGCTATCGACGACGCAGCGCTACACGGCGGTCGACACCGCGCGACTGGCGGAAGTGTATCGGCTCGCCCATCCGCGGGCGCGCGGCGACTGAATTTTCGGGAAAACTAGAGCGCCGGTTCCGCCGGGCGGACCGGCACGACGGCCGGACCGGACACCGGCAGATCGACGGGCACGTACGCGAGCGCGTCGGGCTCCACCGCCACACCGAGACTCCGGGCACGGGCCATGCGCCTGCGCATCAGGCGGTTGACCCGGCGCTTTTCCTTGCCCTTGCGAAAATCGTCGCGGATCGAAGTGATGAATTCGCCGCGCGCGATCTGGGCGGCGCGCAGTTCCGCTTCGCCGAAGGCGCGCAGGAATACCGGGTAACGCCGCTTGAGCGTCATGCGCAGATGGCGAAAGCGCGGCTTCGATTTGGCGAGGAATACGATGGCGATCAGGAAGAAGAGGATACTCGGCACGAGCGGAATCACCAGCCCGACGAGGCCGATGCAGCCGAAGCCCCAGCCGGCGATCAGCGAAATACGTCTTTGACGGCGGGTATCCACGGCGGCTCCGGTGGCCAGAGAAGGCTATGGCGCATCATCGCCGCAGAAGTTTAAAGTTTACTTAGGAAGACATAAGCCGTTGAGCGGGTCGGTACGGCGCGAATGCCGTTTCCCTCAGACGTGGATGGGACGCCCGTCGACGGCGAGCGCCGCTTCCTTGACCGCCTCGTTCAACGTCGGATGGGCGTGGCAGGTGCGCGCGATATCCTCGGCCGAAGCGCCGAATTCGATTGCCAGCGCCAGTTCGGCGATCAGCGTGCCGGCATCGGGCGCAATGATATGCACGCCGAGCACGCGGTCGGTCGCGGCATCGGCCAGAATCTTGACGAAGCCGTCCGTTTCGCCGCTGGCACGCGCGCGCGAATTGGCGGTCATCGGGAATTTTCCGGCGCGATAGTTCACGCCCGCCTTTTTGAGGTCCTCCTCCGTCTTGCCGACGGCGGCGACTTCGGGGTGCGTGTAGACCACGCCCGGAATGGCGTCGTAGTTCACGTGGCCCGACTGGCCGGCGATGATCTCGGCGCAGGCGACACCTTCGTCTTCCGCCTTGTGGGCCAGCATCGGGCCGGCGATGACGTCACCGATGGCATAGATGCCGGGCACGCTGGTGCGGAAGTGCTTGTCCGTCCTGACCCGGCCGCGCTCGTCCGTCTCCACGCCTGCGGCCTTGAGGCCGAGGCCGTGGGTATAGGGAACGCGCCCGACGGCGAGCAGGACCGTGTCGCAGGAAATATCTTCGCCGTCGCCGCCCTTGGCCGGCGCGACGCGCAGGGTGACGCCCTTGTCGGAGGTCTTGGCGGTCAGGACCTTGGAGCCCAGCCGGAACTTGAAGCCCTGCCTGGCGAGGATGCGGTTCATCTGCTTCGCGATCTCGCCGTCCATGCCGGGCAGGATGGTATCGAGGAATTCGATCACCGTGACTTCCGCGCCGAGCCGGCGCCAGACCGAGCCGAGCTCAAGCCCGATCACGCCGCCGCCGATGACGACGAGATGCTTGGGCACCTCTGGCAGCGCCAATGCGCCGGTCGAGGACACGATGCGCTTTTCGTCGATTTCGACGCCGGGAATGCGAGCAACGTCGGAGCCCGTGGCGATCATGATGTTCTTCGCCGCATAGGTTTGGGCCGCGCCGCCTTCGCCCGTCACCTTGACCGTGCCGGCCTTGACGATCTCGCCCTTGCCCTTGAGCCAGGTCACCTTGTTTTTCTTGAACAGGAACTCGATGCCCTTGGTAAGGTCGGCCACCACCTTGTCCTTGTGAGCGAGCATGGCGGGAAGATCGAGCCCGACCTTGCCGAGCCTGATGCCGTGCGCATCGAGCCCCGACGCGGCTTCGGCGTAGAGGTGCGAGGAATGCAGCAGCGTCTTCGACGGGATGCAGCCGACGTTGAGGCAGGTGCCGCCGAGTGTGGCGCGCTTGTCGACGCAAGCCGTCTTGAGGCCCAGTTGCGCAGCGCGGATCGCGGCGACGTAGCCGCCGGGGCCCGCGCCGATGACGATCAGGTCGAAGGAAGTATCGTCGGCCATCGAAAATTTCCGTTCAGATGTCGAGCAGGATGCGTTCGGGCTGCTCGATGCATTCCTTGACGCGCACGAGGAAGGTCACCGCCTCGCGCCCGTCGACGATGCGATGGTCGTAGGACAGCGCCAGGTTCATCATCGGGCGGACCACAACGTTGTCGCCGACGGCGATCGGCCGCTTGACGATGGAATGCATGCCGAGGATGCCCGACTGCGGCGGGTTGAGGATCGGCGTCGACAGGAGCGAGCCGTAAATCCCGCCGTTGGTGATGGTAAAAGTGCCGCCCGTGAGGTCCTCGATGGCGAGCTTGCCGTCGCGCGCCCGCTTGGCGAGATCGGCGATCTGCTTTTCGATTTCGGCGAAGCCGAGCGCGTCGGCATCGCGCAGCACCGGCACGACAAGACCTTGTTCGGTGCCCACCGCGACGCCCACGTCATAGTGGTTCTTGTAGATGATGTCGTCGCCCGCGATCTCGGCGTTCACTTCGGGCACTTCCTTGAGCGCCACGATGCATGCCCTGACGAAGAACGACATGAAGCCGAGCTTGACGCCGTGCTTCCTGACGAAACTGTCCTGCAGCTTGTTGCGCAGATCCATCACCGCGCTCATGTCCGCCTCGTTGAAGGTGGTGAGCATCGCGGCGGTATTCTGCGCTTCCTTCAGGCGTTCGGCGATGCGCCGGCGCAGGCGCGTCATCTTGACGCGCTCCTCGCGCGGGCCCGGCTCTCTTGAAGTGGGCTCACGCGGTGCAGCCGGAGCCTTCTGGGCGGCGGGCGCGGCCGGGGCGGGTGCTGGGCCGCGCGCACCGCCCTTTTCGAGATAAGCGAGCACGTCGCCCTTGGTCAGGCGGCCGTCCTTGCCGGAGGCGGGAATCTTCGCGGGGTCGAGGACATTGTCTTCCACCAGCTTGCGTACGGCGGGCGCCAGCGCCAGGTCGGGGCCCGGTGCGGCGGCAGGAGCCGCGGGGCCGGGCGCTGCCGCGGGCGCAGGCGCCGCGGGCTTCGGCGCGGGCGCGGGCGCGGCGGGCCGGGCCGCGGCCTTGGCCGCGCCTGCCGCTTCGATCCGCCCGAGCACGGCGCCCACTTCGACCTCGGCCCCGGCGTCGGCGACGATTTCCGACAGCACTCCGGCGGCCTGGGCGTTGACTTCGACCGAAACCTTGTCGGTCTCCAGTTCCAGCAGCGGTTCGTCGACGGCGACGCTGTCGCCGGCCGACTTGAACCACTTGGCGACGGTTGCTTCCGTCACCGATTCGCCGAGGGTGGGGACGACGATATCCACGGCCATGTCACTTCACCTTCTTGCTGGTCGAGGCGCCGGTTTTGGGACGCGTACGCTTGCTCTGACCCTTGCTGCGCAGCGCGGCGCTGGCGCTGCGCGCCCGCGAACGGGTCCTTTCGCTTTCCTCCGGGGCACGCGCGCCGGCGCGCGCGGCCTGTGAACCGGCATCCTCGCGGATGGTGAGCGCATGATCGACCAGCGCCGCCTGTTCCGCGTTGTGCCTTCGCATCAGACCCGTCGCCGAGGCGGCCGCCTCGGTGCGCCCGGCGTAGCCCGGGCGATGGGCGCGCACATTGAGGGTTCCGAGCAGGTCTTCCAGGCGACGATCGACATAGGTCCAGGCGCCCATGTTCCACGGCTCTTCCTGGCACCACATGACGTCGGCGTTGCGATAGCGCGCAAGCTGCGCCGACAATGAACGCACCGGGAAGGGATAGAGCTGTTCGATACGCACGAGGGCGATGTCCTTGATGCCGCGCTGGGTACGTTCGGCAAGCAGGTCGTAATAGACCTTGCCGGAACACAGCACGACGCGACGCACCTGATCGTCCGGCACCAGGGCCTCGGTTTCGGCCAGCACGCGATGGAAGCTCGACCCCGGGCCGAGATCGGCGAGATCGGACACGCAGAACTTGTGCCGGAGCAGGGATTTCGGCGTCATGATGACGAGCGGCTTGCGGAAGTTGCGACGCACCTGGCGGCGCAGCACATGGAAGTAGTTGGCCGGCGTCGTGCAGTTCACGACCTGCCAGTTGTCCTCGCCGCAGAGCTGGAGGTAACGCTCCAGCCGGGCCGAGGAATGTTCCGGCCCCTGCCCTTCGTAGCCGTGCGGCAGCAGCATGACGAGGCCCGACATGCGCAGCCACTTGGTTTCGCCCGAGGCGATGAACTGGTCGATGATGACCTGGGCGCCGTTGGCGAAGTCGCCGAACTGCGCTTCCCACAGCACCAGCGAATTGGGATCGGTGATCGAATAGCCGTATTCGTAGCCGAGCACCGCGGCTTCGGACAGCGGGCTGTCGATGATCTCGCACAGCGCCTGGTCGGACGAAAGCTGGGTCAGCGGGATATGGCGGTCCTCGGTTTCCTGGTCGACCAGCACGGCATGGCGCTGGGAGAACGTGCCGCGGCCCGAATCCTGGCCGGACAGCCGGACCGGCGTGCCTTCAATGAGCAGCGTGCCGAAGGCGAGCGCTTCCGCGGTCGCCCAGTCGAGCTCCTTGCCGGTCTCGATCATCTCCTCTTTCTGCTTGAGGATACGCTGGATGCGCGGATGAACGTTGAAGCCTTCGGGCACCTTGACGAGTCCGTGCCCCACACGCCTGAGCACGTCGATGTCGACCGAGGTTTCGCCGCGCCGTTCGTCGCCCGTAGCCCGCTCGAACCCCGTCCACGCGCCTTCCAGCCAGTCGGCCTTGTTGGGCTTGAACGACTTCGACGCTTCGAAATCGGCATCGAGTCGCGCACGGAAGGCCTCGATCTCGGCCCGGGTTTCGTCCTCGCTCATCACGCCTTCGGCGATCAGCTGCCTGGCGTAGATTTCGACCGTCGTCGGATGCCGGGCGATCTTCTGATACATCAGCGGCTGGGTGAACGACGGCTCGTCGCCCTCGTTGTGGCCGTAGCGGCGATAGCACAGGAGGTCGATGACCACGTCCTTGCGGAAGCGCGCGCGGTATTCCGTGGCGAGACGCGCGACATGGACGACCGCTTCGGGATCGTCGCCGTTGACGTGGAAGATCGGTGCCTGCACGGCCTTGGCGACGTCCGACGGATAGGGCGAGGACCGGCTGTAGACCGGCGCCGTGGTGAAACCGATCTGGTTGTTGACGATCAGGTGCACCGTGCCGCCCGAGCGGTACCCCTTGAGGTCGGAAAGAAGGAAAGTTTCATGCACCAGGCCCTGGCCGGCGAAGGCCGCGTCGCCATGCATCAGGATGCCCATCGCCTTTTCGCGCACGAAATCGCGCCGCAGGTTCTGTTTGGCGCGCACCTTGCCGACGACGACCGGGTTGACGGCTTCCAGGTGCGAGGGATTGGCGTTGAGCGACAGGTGCAGCTTCTGGCCGTCGAATTCGCGGTCGCCGGACGTGCCGAGGTGATACTTGACGTCGCCCGATCCCTGGACGTCTTCCGGGTTGGCGGCATTGCCCTGGAATTCGGAGAAGATCGCCGTATAGGGCTTGCCCATGATGTTGGCGAGCACATTGAGGCGGCCGCGGTGCGGCATGCCGAGGACGATTTCCTCCACCCCGTTGCGCCGCGCCGTATGGATGATTTCCTCGAGCGCGGGAATCATCGATTCCGCCCCGTCGGAGCCGAAGCGCTTGGTGCCGGTGAACTTCACGTGCAGGTAGCGTTCGTATTCCTGGGCGCGCACGAGATAGCGGAAAGTCGCGCGCCGCTCTTCGGGCGTGAGCGCGGGCCTGTTGCGCGTGCTTTCGACATGCGCCTGGATCCACGCCTTTTCGTCGGGGAACTGTATGTGCATGAATTCGACGCCGACCTTGCCGCAGTAGGTGGCGCGCACGACCGCGAGAATTTCGCGCAGCGTCGCGGTTTCGAGTCCGAGCACATGATCGATGAAGATGGGGCGGTCGTAGTCGGCCTCGGTGAAGCCGTAGGATGCCGGGTCGAGCTCGGGATGCGCTTCGACCCTGGCGAGGCCGAGCGGATCGAGATTGGCTTCGAGATGGCCGCGCACGCGATAGGCGCGAATCATCATCAGGGCGCGGATCGAATCGAGGGTGGCGGCGCGCACGGCGGCGGCATCCGCGGCGGGCGCGGCGAGCTTTTGCGGGCTGGCCGCGGGAGCTTCGGCCGGGGGCGCGCCGGGAACCGGACGCCGGCTGCGCTGCGGGGCCCAGCTCGCGCCCTTGATGTTGCGCAACGCTTCGCCCGCGTCGTCCTGCAGGCCGCGGAAGAAGGCCGCCCATTCGGGGTCGACGCTCGCCGGATCGTTCAGGAATCGCGCATATTGGCTTTCTACGAAGGCAGCGTTGCCCCCGGACAGAAAACTGACTTCATCTCTGGTCGTTGCCATCGGCTACAGCGGCCGAAGCCGCCCTTTCACGGCGGCGAAAGCCGCCCTTTCCAAGAGTCCGGGGGACACGCTGATCGCTCGTCCCCAGTTCCGGATATCAGGTCAAACCTAATAAATGCTTAGCCCTTCAAAGCCTTGGCGATGGTGCTGCCGAGCGCCGCGGGAGAAGCCGCGACCTTGATCCCGGCGGACTTCATCGCCTCGATCTTGTCTCCGGCGCCGCCCTTGCCGCCCGCGATGATCGCCCCGGCATGGCCCATGCGACGACCCGGCGGGGCCGTGACGCCCGCGATGAAGCCGACCATCGGCTTCTTCTTTTTGGCCTTCTTGTAGAAGGCCGCGGCGTCCTCTTCGGCCGAACCGCCGATTTCGCCGATCATGACGATGCCCCTGGTTTCCTCGTCGCCGAGGAACATCTCCAGGCATTCGACGAAATTCGTGCCGTTGACCGGATCGCCGCCGATGCCGATGCAGGTCGACTGGCCGAGACCCGCCGCGGTCGTCTGGGCGACCGCTTCATAGGTAAGCGTTCCGGAGCGCGACACAATACCCACCTTGCCGCGCGAATGGATATGGCCCGGCATGATGCCGATCTTGCATTCGCCCGGCGTGATCACGCCCGGGCAGTTGGGACCGATCAGGCGGGTGGCGGAGCCGGCGAGCGCCCGCTTGACCCGCACCATGTCGAGTACCGGGATGCCTTCGGTGATGCAGACGACAAGCGCCACGCGCGCGTCGATGGCCTCAAGAATGGCGTCGGCGGCGACCGGCGGCGGCACGGCGATGACGGACGCATTGGCCCCGGTCCTGTCCACCGCTTCGGCCACGGTGTCGAAGACCGGCAGGTCGAGGTGCCTGGAGCCGCCCTTGCCCGGCGTCACGCCGCCGACCATCCTGGTGCCGTAGGCGATGGCCTGTTCCGAATGGAAGGTGCCCTGGGCGCCGGTGAAGCCCTGGCAGATGACCTTCGTCTTCTTGTCGACGAGGACGGCCATCACTGCGCCTCTTTCACTTGCGCGACGATCTTTTCCGCCGCATCGGCGAGATTGTCGGCCGACACGATGGCAAGACCCGATTCGTTGAGGATCTTCTTGCCCAGTTCCACGTTGGTGCCTTCGAGGCGAACGACGAGCGGAACGTGCAGGCTGACCTCGCGCGCCGCGGCGACGACGCCTTCCGCGATCACGTCGCAGCGCATGATGCCGCCGAAGATATTGACCAGAATGCCTTCGACGTTTGCATCAGACAGGATCAGCTTGAAGGCGGTCGTCACGCGCTCGCGCGTGGCGCCGCCGCCGACGTCGAGGAAATTCGCGGGCGAGCCGCCGTACAGCTTGATGATGTCCATCGTCGCCATGGCGAGACCGGCGCCGTTGACCATGCAGCCGATATTGCCGTCGAGCTTGATGTAGTTGAGATCGTGCTTGGAGGCTTCGAGCTCGGCCGGGTCTTCTTCGTCCTCGTCGCGCAGTTCCTGGATGTCCTTGTGACGGAACAGCGAGTTGTCGTCGAAGTTCATCTTGGCGTCGAGCGCCATCACGTCGCCCGACCCGGTGATGACCAGCGGGTTGATCTCGGCGAGCGACGCATCGAGCGTCATGAACGCGTTATAGAGCGACAGCATGAAGCGCACGGCGTTCTTCACCTGATCGCCCGTGAGGCCGAGGCCGAAGGCGAGGCGGCGCGCGTGAAAGGGCTGGATGCCGGTGGCCGGATCGATCGCCACCTTGAGAATCTTTTCCGGCGTCCTGGCGGCGACGGTCTCGATTTCGACGCCGCCTTCGGTCGACGCCATCATGGTGACACGGCCGGTTCCGCGGTCGACCAGAATGCCGAGGTAAAGCTCGCGCGCGATGTCGCAGCCCTGCTCGATGTAGACGCGCTTGACTTCCTTGCCCTCGGGCCCGGTCTGGTGCGTGACCAGCCGCATGCCGAGCATCTTCTTGGCGATGTCGCGGACGTCCTTGAGCGACTTGACGACCTTGATGCCGCCGCCCTTGCCGCGGCCGCCGGCGTGAATCTGCGCCTTCACGACCCAGACCGCGCCGCCGAGATCCTTGGCGACGCGTTCTGCTTCTTTCGGCGTATAGGCAACGCCCCCCTTGGGGACGGCGACACCGAATTTGGCGAGCAGGCCTTTGGCCTGGTATTCGTGAATGTTCATCTTCGGCCGTTACTGCCAGCGACACGGGTCCGGCACGGAAGGTTTTCCGCCGGAAAGCATGGTTAATTTATCACCCGGATCACCTTACGCAACCGTTAAGCCCGGAAAAGGGGTTGAAAAACCCCACTTTTCCAAGGATTTGTCCGGCTACTTCCGGCCCTTGCCCTTGGCCTTCTTCTTCAGCTTGGCGAGATCGGCGCAGAGCGCCTTGACCGCGCCGACCGACTTGAGGAACTCGGCCTTTTCGGGCGCGGTCAGGGGAATTTCGATGATTTTCTCGACACCCTTGGCGCCGATCACCACCGGCACGCCGACGTAGAGGCCCTTCACCCCGTATTCGCCGTTGAGGTAGGCGGCGCAGGGCAGGACCCGGCGCTTGTCCTTGAGATAGCTTTCGGCCATCTGGATCGCCGCCGAAGCGGGCGCATAAAAGGCGGAGCCGGTCTTGAGCAGGGCGACGATCTCGGCGCCGCCGTCACGGGTGCGCTGGACGATGTCGTTGATGCGCTTCTGGGTGGTCCAGCCCATCTTGACGAGATCGGGCAGCGGGACGCCGCCGACCGAGGAATAGCGCGGCAGCGGCACCATGCTGTCGCCGTGGCCGCCCAGCACGAAGGCATTGACGTCTTCGACCGAGACCTTGAATTCCTCGGCGAGGAAATAACGGAAGCGCGCCGAGTCGAGCACGCCGGCCATGCCCACCACGCGGTTATGCGGCAGACCCGAAGCATCGCGCAGCACGCCGACCATGACGTCGAGCGGGTTGGTGATGACGATGACGAAAGCCTTGGGGCAGTACTGCTTGATCGCCTTGCCGACGGTCTCCACGATGCCCGAATTGATGCCGAGCAGGTCGTCGCGGCTCATGCCCGGCTTGCGGGCGATGCCGGCGGTGACGATGACGACGTCGGCGCCCTTGATCGCGCTGTAGGCGTTGGCGCCCTTGAGCGAGGCATCGAACCCTTCGATCGGCGAGGATTCGGCGAGGTCGAGCGCCTTGCCCTGGGGCATGCCCTGAACGACGTCGAACAGGACGACGTCGCCCAGTTCCTTGAGGCCCGCGAGATGGGCAAGCGTGCCGCCGATATTGCCGGCACCGATGAGAGCGATCTTGTTGCGAGCCATTGTCCACCCCTTGGCAGCGAGACGACCGATATGGAAAAAGCGGGAAAGAGGGCTGCTTACTAGCCCGAATCGGGCCTGCCCGCAAGCGGCAGGCAAACCGGGGGAGGCAGCCTTGCGCTCAGGGTATGGTCACCACCACATGGCCGGTGCCGGCCTGGGACTCTGCCGCCGCGTGGGCCTCGGCCAGCCGGGCAAGCGGGAAGGTCCCGGCGATGCGGTGGGCAAGCGCGCCCGCTTCCTGGGCCGCGATGGTGTCGCGCGCCGCCTCGTCCTTGGCGGCATCCGACATGGTGTAAACGAAGACCAGTTCCACCACCATGTTGCGCGCCCGCCGGGGCGAGACGGTGAGCGTCACCGTGGGTTCCGCGGCCGAGGCGTAGGAGGCGATCGAGCCGCCGTCGACCAGCACCTTTTCGGACACCTTGATGTTGGCCCCGAGGTCGATTTCGCAGATGCGGTCAACGCCCCGCCCGCCGGTGGCTTCGAGTATGGCCTCGGCCAGCCCGTCCCCAAGAGTATCGCGGCGCAGGACCACGTCGGCGCCGAGCGCGGCAACCGCCTCGGCCTTCGCGGCGGATGACGCGGCGGCGATGACCCGCGCCCCGCCCCACCTGGCGAACTGCACGGCGTAGGATCCCACCCGGCTGGCGGCGCCCGGCACGTAGAGGGTCTTGCCGGCGACGGGCCCCTGCGAAAACACGGCGCGATGGCCGGTCATCGCCGGGATGCCGAGGCAGGCGCCGTCCTCGAAGCTGGCATTGGCGGGAAGTGCGCGCACCTGAAACGCCGGCAGGGCGATGAATTCGGCCGCCGTGCCGAAGGGGCGGCGGTCCTGGGCGTTGAACACCCAGACGCGATCGCCTTCGCGGAAGCCCTGCACGCCCGCGCCGAGGCCGGCGACCACGCCCGCGCCGTCCGAATGCGGCACGATGCGCGGGAATTCCATCTTCGCCCTGGTATTGGCGCGACGCTTGTAGTCGGACGGATTGATGCCCGACGAACGGAGCCGCACCAGCACCTCGCCCGGGCCGGGAGCGGGCGCCGCCATTTCGCCCACGACGATGACGTCGCGGGCCGGCCCCGTACGTTCGTACCAGCCCGCGCGCATGATCGCCTCAGCCCCAGTCGAGCCCGATGTCGACGGCGGGCGCCGACTGGGTCATGCGGCCGGACGATATGAAATCGACGCCGGAAAGCGCCTTGTCGCGCACGGTCTGAAGCGTCACCCCGCCCGAACATTCGATGCGGCAGCGCTTGTTGACGATGGCCACCGCCTTCCTGAGATTTTCCACGTCCATGTTGTCGAGCAGA
Organism: Alphaproteobacteria bacterium; assembly: GCA_964229575.1. Taxonomy (GTDB): domain Bacteria; phylum Pseudomonadota; class Alphaproteobacteria; order SMXQ01; family SMXQ01; genus WHSO01. Next base: position 20,833 of record CAXRES010000109.1, on the reverse strand, counting down.
ATCATGTCGACGCCCGATTCGGCCGCTTCCCTGACCTGCTCCAGCGTGTCGCATTCGACCTCGATCACGGTGAGCGCCGGCGTTGCGCGCTGGGCGCGCTTCACGGTTTCGGTCAAGGATCCGGCGGCGGCAATGTGGTTGTCCTTGATCAGCACGCCGTCATCGAGCCGGATGCGGTGATTGCGCGCGCCGCCGATGAAGCTCGCGTATTTCGCGAGGTTGCGCAGCGTCGGGATGGTCTTGCGCGTGTCGATCAGCGTGCAGCCGGTGCCCGCCACGGCATCGGCGTATTTGCGCACTTCCGTGGCGATGCCCGAAAGATGCTGGAGGATGTTGAGCGCCGTGCGTTCGGCCGCCAGCACGGGACGCGCCTCGCCCTCCACCGTCGCCAGCACCGCGCCCTTCGCCACCTTGTCGCCGTCCTTCGCCTTGACCTCGACCTTGATGTCGGCGTGAACGCGCTTGAAGGTGAGCGCCGCGATCTCGATGCCGCAGACGACGATGTCCTGGCGCGCCACCATCGACGCCTTCAGCTTGGTGCCCACGGGAATCGTGACGTTGGTGGTGATGTCGCCCCGGCCGATGTCCTCGGCAAGGGAGCGGTTGATGAAATCGTCCACTTCGGCGCGGCTGAGCTGCATCTTTGCCTCGTTTGCGGGGGCGGCTCAACCCGCCCCGGTGATGTGAAGAAGGGCTTTGTACTCCCGCGATTGCATCTCGATCAACCGCGACGCGGTGCGGGCGAATTCGAACGCGCCATCGCCCGCCGGATAGAGCCGATCCGGCGCGGCGGCGGCGGAGCAGACGAGCTTGACCTTGTGCTCGTACAGCGCGTCGATCAGGGTGACGAAGCGGGCCGCCCGATCGCGGTTTTCCGGCCCCATCGCCGGGATTCCGGCCAGGATAACGGTATGGAATTCCCGCGCGATGGCGAGGTAATCGGCCGCCCCCAGCGGCCGGCCGCAGAGTTCTTCGAACGAAAATCGCGCCGTGCCGCGGGCCTGGGCGGAAACGGCAAGTTCGCGCCCGTTGACCGGCAGCACCATCGGCTCGGGCGCCACCCTTTCGCCGGCGGCGTCGTCGACCAGGCGATGAAAGGCCGCATCAAGCGCCGACGCCGCGCGCGCATCGGCGGGCGCGTAATAGACGTCCATGTCGGCGATGCGCCGCAGGCGATAATCCACCTCGCCGTCGAGGTGCAGCACGTCGAGACGGTCCTTGAGCAGCGCGATGAACGGCAGGAAGCGGTCGCGCTGCAGTCCGTTCCGGTAGAGATCGTCGGGCGCGCGGTTCGACGTCGCAACGACGACGACGCCGAGATCGAGCAAAGCGGTGAACAGGCGGCCTAGGATCATCGCGTCGGCGACGTTGGTGACCTGGAATTCGTCGAAGCAGAGCAGCGTCGTCGCGGCGCACAGGTCGGCGGCGATGCGGGGCAAGGGGTCGCTTTCCTTTTCCTCCCGCCGGCCCGCCAGCTTGTTGCGCTCGCGCCAGGCGTGCAGGCGCTGGTGGACCTCGATCATGAAGGCGTGGAAATGCACGCGCCGCTTGGCATCGCCGGGCGGCCGCGCAGCGCCATAGAAAAGATCCATCAGCATGGACTTGCCGCGCCCGACGCCGCCATGCAGATAGAGCCCGCGCGGCGCCTGGGCCCTGCGCGCGCCGAGACCCAGCCGCGCCCGCCAGCCGGCGGCGCGCGCCGGGCGGTAATGCAGAATCGCGTGATGGAGCGCATCGAGGTGCCGGGCGGCCGCGGCCTGCACCGGGTCGGCGGCGATGCGCCCGGCCTCGACCTCGGCGCGATAGAGGGCGAGCGGCGTATCGATCATCGGAAAAATAGAAACAAGGCCGTCACTGGGTGCCCGGGGCGGGAATTTCCAGACGCTGGCCCCGGCCCATCTTGAGGCAGGTCTCGTAGACCCGTTCGGCGATGGCGAGATCGGCGGCGGCCGTGCCGTTGTTGTTGGCGTGATAGGTGATTTGGCCGTCCGAGGTGCGCCCCGGATGCTTGCCGGCGATGATGTCGCCCAGTTCGATGATCTTGTCCCAGGTGATCACGCCCGCGTTCAGCGGCTCGATCAGCCCGGCCTGCTGTTCCTGCTCGATCGATTCGCGCCAGTTGGTGACGATGATGTCGGCCCGCTCGCAGGTGCGGTCGTCGTTCTCGCGCCGGCCCTTTTCCAGCCAGCCGCCCTTCACCAGCGCGTTGTTGGAACCGACCACCGTGACGACGTGGCAGCCCGGCTCCAGCCAGTCGCCGTCGAACACCGGTACGTTGGAGGATGTGGCGCAGATGACGATGTCGGCGCCGCGGCAGACCTCGCGGGGTTCGGTCATCTCCTCGAACCCGGCCTTCACCAGCTTGCTGGCCTGTTCGATGAAGCGTTTGCGGTTGTCGGCATTGCGCGAATAGATGCGGAACGTCCTGATCGGCCGTTCGAGCGCGCAGGCCATCACCTTGTGCAGCGCCTGCCCGCCCGTGCCAAAGACGCCGCACACGGCGGCGTTCCTGCGCGCAAGGTGGCGGATGCCGACGCCGGTCGTCGCCGCCGTGCGCAGCGCCATGACCGAGGAAAAGCCCACGGATTTTTCCGTGAGTTCGCCCACCAGAATGGCCTTGAGCCGCGCCGACTTGGAATCCCACAGCACATAGACCGGATGTTCGCGGTAGGGATAGACCTGGTTGGCGGGATCGTGGCTCACTGATTCGCCGCGCGTCAGCGAGCCGATCACGCCGAGCGACGGCACGCCGCCCGGGAAGTTCGACACGCGCACCCCTTCGGGCGAATGCACGCGCCGGCGCGGCGCGTTAATGATCGGATAGCCGGCGGCATCACGGTAGCCCAGTTCGACCAGATCGATGGCTTCCTTCATCGTCACGACGTTCTTGACGTCCGTGGGGCCGAGAAAAAGCACGGCATTGGTATTCGGACGGTCGGTCATGGACGGTGCGTTCCTTTCAGGTTTTGCCGCATTTTCGCGGAGAGCGGCGGCGGGTGCAAGGCCGCTCAGGCGACGGAGGAGCCGCTCCCGCCCGGTACGCCACGGACCCTGGCCTGGCGGCGCGCGACATAGAGGGTCGAGCCGATGATGACGAAGGATCCCAGCAGGGTCCAGCCGTCGGGGAAGGTGGCAAACAGCATGATGTCGAACAGGATGCCGTAAAGAAGACGCGCGTAGTCGAAGGGCATGATCGCCGTGGCTTCGCCCGCGCGGAAGGCAAGCGCGATCATCGCCTGGCCGACGAGATTGAGCACGCCTATGGCCGCGAGCCAGACGAACTGCATCATTGTCGGCGTCGTCCATTCGATGAAGGTCGGCACCGCCGCGACGGCGGTGGAAATGACCAGGTAGTAGAAAACGACGGTTGCCGGCTTGTCGACGCCCGAAACCTTCTTCAGGTAAACATGCGCGCCCGCATGGCAGGCGGTGGAGAAGACCAGGACCACCAATGCGACGGTGACCGTCTCGATTTCCGGCCGCGCGACGATCAGAACGCCGATGAAACCGACGACGATCGCCGTCCAGCGCCGCCAGCGCACCAGCTCGCCCAGGAACAGCACGGCAAAAACGACGAGGAACAGGGGCCGCGTGAAGGTGATGGCGATGATGACGGCAAGCGACAGGTGCGCGAGCGCGTAATAGACGCAGATCTGGCCGATGCCCCCCAGAACGCCGCGCCCCAGATGCAGGCCGAACGCTTTCGTCCGCATCACGGCGAAAGCGCCGCCGGCCAGCAGCGGCGCCATGGCGAGAAGCCCGAAAACGGAGCGGAAGAAGTTGATCTCGAACGGATGGATATCGTCGGTCAGAACCTTGGAAATGGCCATCGCCGCCGACATTTCGAGCGCGCCCAGCAGCATCCACACGCCGCCGCGGAAATTGCCGGGCAGAGTCCGCCAGCGCTCGATCAGCGGCTGGAGGACTGCGGGCGTGCGGAACGCGGGCAAAGACCGGTCAGACGTGCGCGGGCTGTCGCGATGAAAGGGCGCGGATCATCCGTTCGGCCGCCGCCGTCGAGGACTGGTCGGCATTGGCGTCATAGGCGGGCCGGCCCTTGCCGGTGAAGCCGTGCACAACACCGGGATAGACCATGATCTCGACCAGCCTGTTGCCGGCGAGCGCCTTCTGCGTCGCCGTCACCTCGTCCATCGGGATCGAGGGATCGTTGTCGCCCACATGGATGGACAGCGGCTTGCAGACGTTCTTCGCCTCGTCGAGGCTCTGGCCGATCTTGGTGCCGTGAAACGATACCGCGCCGTCGGCCAAGGCGCGCGAGGTGGCGAGATAGGCATAGCGCCCGCCGAAACAGTAGCCGAAGACCACGACCTTGCCGTTGCAGGCCGGGTGTTTGCGCAGGTATTCGATGGCGTCGGACATGTCTTTCACGCCCTGCTCGCAGTCGAATTCGCCATAGCGCTTCTGGGCAAGCTCGCGACCCTGCCCTTCGCGCCCCAGGGGGCCCGGGATGGTGCGGTGGAACATGTCGATGAACAGCGACGTAGAGCCGCGCCCCGCCCAGTCGGTCATGATGTCGCGCACGCTGTCGTCGATGCCGAAGATCGGCGGGATCATGATGATGCCCACGCCCGGCCTGGCGGCCGCGGCAAGTTCGGCGCCCATCTTCGCGCCGTCGCGGGTGGCAACGGTCAGTTTTTCGGTCATCGCCATCTCCCCCTCCCGCATCCAAGATGCGGGTCATTTCCTTGCGCGAACGGCTGACGCCGTCCCTGTTGATTTGCGAACGGCTAACGCCGCCCTTGTTGATTTGCGAACGGCTAACGCCGTTCGACCATCAGCTTCTTGATCTCGCCGATCGCCTTGGCCGGGTTGAGGCCCTTCGGGCAGGTATTGGTGCAGTTCATGATGGTGTGGCAGCGATACAGCCGGAACGGGTCTTCCAGGTTGTCGAGGCGTTCGCCCGTGTGCTCGTCGCGCGAATCGGCGATCCAGCGATAGGCCTGCAGCAGCACCGCGGGGCCGAGGAAACGCTCGCCGTTCCACCAGTAGCTCGGGCACGAGGTCGAGCAGCAGAAGCACAGGATGCATTCCCACAGGCCGTCGAGCTGCTTGCGTTCGTCGGGGCTCTGCAGGCGTTCGCCGGTCGGCTCCGGGCTTTCGGTCTTGAGCCACGGCTCGATCGAGGCGTATTGCGCGTAGACGGTGTTGAGATCGGGCACCAGATCCTTGACCACCGGCAGATGCGGCAGCGGATAGATGTTGGCGTCGCCCTTGATGTCCTCGATCGGCTTGATGCAGGCGAGCGTGTTGGTGCCGTCCACGTTCATCGCGCAGGAACCGCACACGCCTTCGCGGCAGGAGCGGCGAAAGGTCAGCGTGCTGTCGACCTCGTTCTTGATCTTGATCAGCGCATCGAGAACCATCGGCCCGCAGGAGTCCATGTCGATCTCGTAGGAATCGACGCGCGGGTTGGCGCCGTCGTCGGGGTTCCAGCGGTAGACCTTGAACGTCTTGACGTTACTGGCACCGTCCCGGGCCTTGAAGGTCTTGCCCTTCTCGACCTTGGAATTCTTCGGCAGGGTGAACTCGACCATGTTGCTCGGACCCTTAGTACACCCGCTCTTTGGGCGGGATGGTTTCGATGTCGCCCGTAAGCGGCTTCAGATGCACCGGGCGGTAGGAAAGCGACACGCCATTGGCGCCCTTCAGATACGCCACCGTGTGCTTCATCCAGTTTTCGTCGTCGCGCTTGGGGAAGTCCTCGTGCGCGTGCGCGCCGCGGCTTTCGTGGCGCGCTTCGGCCGAATGCAGCGTGACGACGGCCTGGCCCATGAGGTTCTCGAGCTCGAGCGCCTCGACCAGGTCGGAATTCCAGATGAGCGAGGAATCGGCGACGCGGATGTCCTTGAGCGTTTCCGCCGTGCGGTCGATCTTCTCGCAGCCTTCCTTGAGAACCTGCGAGGTGCGGAACACGGCGCAGTCGTTCTGCATGGTGCGCTGCATATCGAGCCGGATTTCGGCGGTCGAGCGCGCGCCCCTGGCGTAGCGCAGGCGGTCGAGACGGGCAATCGCGCCTTCGCCCGCGTCCTTGGGCAGGGCGGGCTTGCGCGATCCAGCCTTGACCACTTCGGCGGCGCGAAGCGCGGCCGCGCGGCCGAAGACGACGATGTCGAGAAGCGAATTGCAGCCGAGCCGGTTGGCGCCATGCACGGAAACGCAGGCCGCCTCGCCGATCGCCATCAGGCCCGGCACCACGCGGTCGGGGTCCGACGGCGTCGGGTTGATGACCTCGCCATGATAATTGGTCGGGATGCCGCCCATGTTGTAGTGCACCGTCGGCAGCACCGGGATCGGTTCCCTGGTCACGTCGACGCCGGCGAAAATCTTGGCCGTTTCCGAGATGCCCGGCAGGCGTTCGTGCAGGATATCGGGATCGAGATGTTCGAGGTGCAGGTAGATGTGGTCATTGTGTTCGCCCACACCCCGGCCTTCCCGGATTTCCATGGTCATGGCACGGCTGACGACGTCGCGCGAGGCAAGATCCTTCACCGTCGGCGCGTAGCGTTCCATGAAGCGTTCGCCCTGCGCGTTGGTGACGTAGCCGCCTTCGCCGCGCGCGCCTTCGGTAATCAGACAGCCCGAGCCGTAGATGCCGGTCGGGTGGAACTGGACGAATTCCATGTCCTGCAGCGCCAGCCCTGCGCGCAGCACCATGCCGTTGCCGTCGCCGGTGCAGGTATGGGCCGAGGTGCAGGAGAAATAGGCGCGCCCGTAGCCGCCGGTCGCCAGCACGGTCATTTCCGCGGTGAAACGGTGCAGCGTGCCGTCGTCGAGGTTCCACGCCATGACGCCCTGGCAGCGCCCGTCGTCGGACATGATCAGGTCGATGGCGAAGTATTCGACGAAGAACTGCGCCTTGTGCTTGAGCGACTGCTGGTAAAGCGTGTGCAGGATGGCATGGCCGGTGCGGTCGGCCGCGGCGCAGGCGCGGTGCGCGAGCTTCTCGCCGTAATTCGCCGTGTGGCCGCCGAACGGGCGCTGGTAGATCTTGCCTTCCGGCGTGCGCGAGAACGGCACGCCGAAGTGTTCCAGTTCGGTGATCGCCGGAATGGCGTTGCGCACCATGTATTCGATGGCGTCCTGGTCGCCGAGCCAGTCGGACCCCTTCACCGTGTCGTACATGTGGAAGCGCCAGTCGTCGGGCTCGATGTTGCCGAAGGACGCGCCGACGCCGCCCTGCGCCGCCACCGTGTGGCTGCGCGTCGGGAAGACCTTGGTGATGCAGGCGGTATTCAGCCCCGCCGCCGTCATGCCGAGCGTGGCGCGCAGGCCCGCGCCGCCGGCGCCGACGACGATGACGTCGCCGTGATGGTCGATGACGGACTAGGCTGCACTCTTGGTTCAGGCCCCGAACGCGATGCGCAGCACCGAAAACACGCCGATCAGCGCGGCGAGCGCCGAGGCGAGCTTGACGGTGATGACGAGGGCGAGTTTCCGCCACTCGGTGTGAACATAGTCCTCGATCACCACCTGGACGCCGAGCGCCAGGTGGTAGAAGACGGCGACAAGCAGCGCCACCAGCAGCACGGCGGCGAGCGGCGACTTGATCCAGGCGACGACGGTCTGATGCGGCGCGCCGGCCAGCGCGGCGAGAGAGAGGGCGAACCAGACGACGAGCGGCACCATGGCGATGGCGGTCAGACGCTGGCCCCACCAGTGGGCGACGCCCTCCTTGGCGGAACCGAGGCCGCGCACGCGGCCGAGACGGGTGCGGAGTGTCCTGGCGGTTTGCGAACTCATGATCAGCCCCCCACCCTGGCGCAGCCGATGCCGAAGACGACGCCCGCCACGATCACGGAGATCGCCAGCACGGCAAGACCGGAATTGCGGGCGGCGGCCTTCTCGAAACCGAAGCCCGCGTCCCAGAACAGGTGCCGGATGCCGTTGACGAGGTGATAGAACAGCGCCCAGGTGAACCCGAACAGCACGATGCGGCCAAGCCACGAACCCATCATCTTGGACATCGGCGCGAACCAGGCCGGGCCGGCCGCCGCCGCGGCGAGCCAGGCAACGAGGATCACCGCGCCGAAGGCGAGCCCCACCCCGGTGATGCGGTGGGTGATGGAGAGCAGGGCGGTAAGGGGAAGCCGGTAGACCTGAAGGTGCGGCGACAGCGGACGGTCGGGGCGAGCCATGAAGGGCCTTTATGTCGTTGAACGGACGCGGCGGATCGCGGTGATTACGGCCGGCAGCGCGCCCAAGATCAGGGCTTCGGTTTAGACCCTGGCGGGTGCCAAGTCAACGCGGCGGCGGCCGGAAACCGCCCGGCGAATGCATCGGGAAACGGGCCCCCCGTACGGGCCTGTTGCGGGCTTCTTCACAACGGCCGGGCGCACGATCGGCACGGCGAGGTCGCGGCAGTGCGAGCGCAATCCGCGCCATCCCGTCGGCGGCGGCGAGGAACGCCGTCGACCGGAAACGTCACGCGCCGTCACGAACATCGGGAGGAATCAAGGGTTTATACTTATGCAACGCAAATCGACACAGATATTGTGGATAAATATGGGGATAACTTGTGCGTCTATTGTGTGGATTTGCCATTTTTATGCACAAGAAAAAGCGGCTTTACTTGCTTTTTTACTTGTTTCGGCTTCGGTGCGGAGGAATCATTTTGGCGTACGCGGAAGTACCGGAAACGGTATCCATCCAGGCAGCGCCTTCGGGCGACGCAGGCCTTCGGGCCGGGCCGCCTTCGGGCGGCGGGGATGCAAGACAGGTTTCCGGGAATCCGTCGGACGGTCGGTTCCACCGGCTGGTCCGGCGGGTTCGGTGCCGGCGGTGCCTTTCCCCCCGTGAGGGGGTGGGCGCGCCCCCCGACGCAAGAAGGGGGTCGCGAGCGGTTCGCAAGGATCGGTCGCCGCGGGCCGGGGGGTAGGTGCCAGACCCCTCGCCGACGTTTCAGTGGCGCGAGCAGTCACCCCAAGGGCCGCTCGCTGCCGACGCGGCCCGCCGCAAGGCGGGCGCGGATCCGGCCGGACGATGCGGGCAAGCCCCGCGCGGACGGCGCGGTGCCCGGTGGGGGCGACCCCATGGCCGACGAAGGCAACTTCGTCGCGCCGGCGGCGGCGACGCCGAACGGTGGGCATCGGAAAGCGGCGCAGGGCTTCAACCGGGCACCCGGGCGATGCCGGCGCGGCGCGGGGGCAACCTCGCTCGGCGGCAGGCGGAGACGCGGCCGCGACAGGGATCTGGAACCGAGGGGGGATAAAGCGCCGACTTTCCGGCGGTCGAACGCCCGCAAGGGCCCGGCCTTTCGACCGGTCGTCGCTTCTCTCCCTGGGGACGCGATGGATGGGGCGGCAGGTTGGCGGTTCGACCACCGCTTCGGTGTGCGGGAGCTTCCGGCTCCCGGGGCGTCAGGTGTCCTTCGCGGGGCAGAAAAGCGTGAGGTCCTTGGTCCTTACGCGCCTGACGCCCCTTTTTTATCCAAAGGTTATCCACAAGGCAACCAAATTTTGGGGCAAATGCCGTGCTTGCCCCACGATCTGGTGTGATTGGCCGGTGTGATTCGCTTCAGGGCTGCCCGATGGCGTCGGCGAAGGCGATGAGTGCGCGCGCTTCGGCGACGTGCAGGGATTCGATCATCCGCCCGTCGAGCACGGCGACGCCGGCGCCCGCAGCGCGCGCCGTCTCGAAGGCAGCGATGATGCGCCGCGCCTCGGCGATCGCTTCGGGCGCGGGAGAGAACGCGGCGTTCGCCGCCACGACCTGGCGCGGATGGATGAGCTGCTTGCCGTCGAAGCCGAGCGCGCGGCCTTGCGCACATTCGGCGGCAAAGCCCGCTTCGTCGTTGAAGGCGGGATAAACGCCGTCAAGCACGCCAAGTCCGCAGGCGCGCGCCACCAGCACCGTGCGTTCGAGCGCATAGAGCATCGAGGTGCGGGGCGGTGACTTGTCGGCGTGCAGTTCCTTGGCAAAATCTTCGAGCCCCATGGCGAACAACGCCATGCGCGGATGCGCGCCGGCGATGTCCGGCGCATCGAGCACGGCGCGCGCCGTTTCCATCATCGCCCACAGGCGCGCATCGGTTCCCATGCGATCGAGCGCCTGGCCCGCGGCGCGCACTTCGGCGGCCGAGGAAACCTTTGGCAGCAGCACGGCATCGACGCCCGAGCGCGCCGCGGCGGCAAGATCATCGCCGAACCACGGCGTGTCGGCGCCGTTCACGCGCAAGACGACCTCGCGCGATCCGTATCCGCCCGCTTCGATGCGCGCCGCGACCTGGTCGCGTGCCGCGGCCTTGGCGTCGGGCGCTACCGAATCCTCGAGATCGAAGATGAGGACGTCGCAGGCAAGCTCCTTCGCCTTGTCGTGGGCGCGCGCGTTGGTCCCCGGCATGTAGAGGCAGCTGCGCCGGGGACGGACGGCGGCGTCTGGTGCGGACGCGGAAGTCATGGCGGGCGTTCTTTCGCAGTTTCGGGGCAGGACCGAAGCGAGGTTAGGGCGAGCCCCGGGCCGGAGCAAGCCGCGCGAACCGGGCGGCGGCCGTTGTCATGACGACGGGTGCGGGCTAGAACAGTCGGGCCGCGATCACAGGAACCGACGCCCCCGATGTTGACAGCCGAGTTTTTCGTCAAAGGCCTGATCGTCGGCTTTCTCATTGCGGCACCCGTGGGTCCCGTCGCCGTCATGTGCATCCACCGCACGCTGGCCCACGGGCGGGTGGCCGGGATCGTCTGCGGTCTCGGCGCCACCATCGCCGACACCATTTTCGGCGCCGTCGCCGCGCTCGGCTTCGGCTTCGTCGCCAATATCCTGATGGCTCACCACGCCTGGCTGCGCATCGGCGGGGGCATCCTGCTCGTTCTGCTCGGGCTCAAGCTCGCGTTCGCGCGCCATCTGACCGCGGCGGCCGAGAAGCAGGAGGCCGAGGAGGAACGCGGCGAACGCCTGCAGCCGAGACCCAGCGATTCCCGCATCGAATTTCACATCGGAAATTTCATCGCCGCCTTCGCCATCATGATCACCAACCCGATCACGCTGGTCTCCTTTGCCGCCATCTTCGCCGCCATCGACATCGCGCATATCGGCGAGGACGCGCGCTGGGGCGCATCGCTGGTCGCCGGCGTCTTCCTCGGCGCGGCACTGTGGTGGTCGTCGCTGGTGCTGGTCTCGGGCGGGCTTCGCCATCGTATCGATGCCGGCGCCATCCTGTGGATCAACCGCATCTCGGGCGGGCTGATCTGCGTCTTCGGCCTGGTGCTGCTGCTCTTCCCGGGCAGCCTGCGGGGCTGACTTCATAAAATGAGTAAAAATTAGGCGAATAAATTTATCGCCTTATTTTTAATCAATATTCAGGCGTGCCGACGTGGTTGGCCCGATACGGCAAACCTGCAAAATCATATTAAGTTACTGACATAAAAAAGGAAATTTAACCCGCGGCGGCTTGTCGCGCGGCTGGCACGCTTGTTGCGGAGAAGGGCTCGGACACGGCCTTCCGCCGCGCCCCTGACGAGCAAACGGCACCAGCAAGCGAGGACCGCGCCATGACCTCTCCCTTCAAGGATCCCTTCGACAAGGACAACCGCCTCGGCTGCGGCTGCGGCGCACACGCCAATGCCGCCGAACACGAGGCGGCGCTTGCCACCGACCCGCTGCTCGCGCGGGTGGCGGAAGCCGGCAGGGTCCCGGGCGAATCGCTCCGGGCCGAAGACAGCCACGGCGACGAGGCCTTGATCGGCCGCATCGTCGAGCAGACCGTGATGCGCGCCCTGTTCCCGAGCGACGTCACGCGGCGCGCCTTCCTTTCCGCGGTCGGGGCATCGACCGCTGCGGCGGCGGTTGCCGGTGCATTTCCGCTCGCCGCGGCCAGGGCCTTCGCCGCCGAGAAGACGGGGCCGCTTGAAAAGACCAGGCTCAAGATCGGCTTCGTTCCGATCACCTGCGCCACACCGATCATCATGGCGCACCCAATGGGCTTCTACAAAAAGTACGGGCTCGACGTCGACGTCATAAAGACCGCGGGCTGGGCGGTGGCGCGCGACAAGTCGCTGTCGGGCGAATACGACGCGAGCCACATGCTGACGCCGATGCCGCTCGCCATTTCGCTCGGCGCCGGATCCACGCCCACGCCCTGGACCATGCCGGCGGTCGAGAACATCAACGGTCAGGCGATCACGCTTCACGTCAAGCACAAGGACAAGCGCGATCCGAAGATTTGGAAGGGCATGAAATTCGCCGTGCCGTTCGACTATTCCATGCACAACTTCCTGCTGCGCTATTACGTCGCCGAGCATGGGATTGATCCCGACAAGGACATCCAGATCCGCGTCCTGCCGCCGCCCGAAATGGTCGCCAATCTGCGCGCCGAAAACGTCGACGGATATCTTGCGCCCGATCCGTTCAACCAGCGCGCGGTCTACGACGGCGTCGGCTTCATCCATCTGCTGACCAAGGAAATCTGGGACGGACATCCTTGCTGCGCCTTCGCCGCGTCGAAGAAGTTCGTCGCCGAGACGCCCAATACCTTCCACGCGCTGTTCAAGGCGATCATCGAGGCCACCGCCTATTCGTCCAATCCGAAGAACCGTGTCGAGGTGGCCAAGGCCATCGCGCCCAAGAACTACCTCAACCAGCCCGAGACGGTGGTAACGCAGGTGCTGACCGGCACCTTCGCCGACGGGCTCGGCAACGTAAAGAAGGTGCCCGACCGTATCGACTTCAATCCCTTCCCCTGGCACTCGATGGCGGTGTGGATCCTCACCCAGATGAAGCGCTGGGGCTACGTCAAGGGCGACATCGACTACAAGAAGGTCGCCGAGGAAGTCTACCTCGCCACCGACGCGCAGAAGGTCATGAAGGAGATGGGCCTCAAGGCGCCGACCGCGACCTACGGCAAGTACACGATCATGGGCAAGGAGTTCGACCCGGCGAAGGCCGACGCCTATGCCAGGAGCTTCGCCATCGGGCGAGCGGTCTGAGGGGGGCGGTGGCCATGACCGCATCCTCCACACTAAAGTCCGCAGTGCTGTCGGCGCTGCTGCTCGGCGCCTTCCTCGGCGCCTGGCAACTCGCCGTCGGCGGCACCGGAACGGGTCAGAAGATGGACCCGGAATACGCGGCCCTGATGGGCATCACCGCAAAGGGCGGCTCGGCCATGCCGACGCCCTTCGATATCGTGGCCGAGATGTGGCGGCACATGTCGGACCCCTTCTACGACAAGGGGCCGAACGACAAGGGCATCGGCATCCAGCTCGGCTTCTCGCTCGCCCGCGTGCTGACCGGCTACCTGATCGCGGCGCTGGTCGCCATCCCGCTCGGCTTCGTCATCGGCATGTCGCCGCTGTTCTACCGGGCGCTCGATCCCTTCATCCAGGTGCTGAAGCCGATCTCGCCGCTCGCCTGGATGCCGCTCGCGCTCTACACGATCAAGGATTCGGGCATTTCCGCCATCTTCGTCATCTTCATCTGCTCGATCTGGCCGATGCTGCTCAACACCGCGTTCGGCGTCGCCAGCGTGCGCAAGGACTGGCTCAATGTCGCACGCACGCTCGAAGTCGGCCGCCTGCGCACCGCCATCGCGGTCATCCTTCCGGCGGCCGCGCCCACCATCATGACCGGCATGCGCATTTCCATCGCCATCGCCTGGCTGGTGATCGTGGCGGCAGAGATGCTCGTTGGCGGCACCGGCGTCGGATACTTCGTCTGGAACGAATGGAACAACCTGTCCATCACCAACGTCATCTGCGCGATCCTGTTCATCGGCATCGTCGGCATGGCGCTCGACCAGGTTCTTTACCGGCTGTCGAAGCTGGTCACTTACGCAGAATAGGGAAAGGCGCCGCGCCATGAATCTCAATACCCTGATTGCCGTCGAAGGGCTCGTCCGCGCCTTCCCCGCCCCAAAAGGCGGCAGCGTGAAAGTCTTCGACGAATTGTGGTTCGACGTCGCCAAGGGCGAGTTCGTCTGCCTGATCGGCCATTCTGGCTGCGGCAAGTCGACATTGCTCAACATTCTTGCCGGCATCGACAAGCCGACGTCCGGCGTCGTCATCGTCGACGGCAAGGAAGTTACCGGCCCATCGCTCGACCGCGCCGTGGTGTTCCAGGGCCATGCCCTGATGCCGTGGATGACAACCCTGGGCAATATCGCCTTCGCCGTGCGTTCACGCCGGCCGGACTGGTCGCGCGCGCGGGTGCGCGAACACTGCCAGCACTTCATCGACATGGTTCACCTGACCGGAGCGGAGGACAAGAAACCGGCCCAGCTTTCCGGCGGCATGCGCCAGCGCGTCGGCATCGCCCGCGCGCTCGCCATCGAGCCGCGCATCATGCTGATGGACGAACCGTTCAGCGCGCTGGACGCGCTGACGCGCGGGTCCCTGCAGGACGAATTGGTGTCGATCTGCGGCAAGACCCGTCAGACGACGTTCATGATCACCCACGACATCGACGAAGCGATCCTGCTCGCCGACCGAATCCTGCTGATGACCAACGGGCCCGAGGCCCGCGTCGCCGAGATCGTCGTCAACACCCTGCCCAAGGGCCGCACCCGCAACGAGCTGCACAGGCATCCCAACTACTATGCGCTGCGCAACCACCTGCTCGATTTTCTCGTCAGCCGGTCGGAAGACCTGCGCGGCATGGTCGAAGGCGTCGACCCGCGCCATCCGCCGGTCGTGTTTCCGAAAGCCGAGAGTCGTCCGGCGCCGGCGCTCGCCACCGCCACGCCCTGAAGCATTCACCCCCGGCCCGCGCCCCGTCCCCCGAGGTACAGGCCAAGCAGCCGAAAGGAGAAAACGGCAAATGACCCGCGCAGAACTCACCGAGAAGATCGTCGCGATCAAGATCAAGAAGGGCCTGACCTGGGCCGGACTTGCGAAAAAGATCGGCCAGTCCGAATGCTGGACCACGGCGGCGCTTCTCGGCCAGATGCAGATGACCGAAAAGGAATCGAAAATCGCGGCCAAGGCGCTCGGCCTCACCGCCGACGAGGCCAGGATTCTGGCGAGCTGTCCCTATCGCGGCTCGCTCGGCCAGGCGGTGCCGACCGACGCGCTGGTGTACCGCTTCTACGAGATCCTTCAGGTCTACGGCACGACGATCAAGGCGCTGATCGAGGAGAAATTCGGCGACGGCATCATGAGCGCCATCGACTATTCGATGGACATCAAGAGGCAGCCCGATCCCAAGGGCGATCGTGTGATCGTCACCCTGAACGGCAAGTTTCTGCCGTACAAAAGGTACTGATTTCAGGAGCGCGGCCCGGCGGACGCCGCAGGGCGACCGCCGGTTGGGGGAAGGCGGTCCGGACGACCCGTGAAAACGGTCAGCCCTGGGCCGCCTTTTCCTTGAGGTGGTGGCGGACCAGTTCTTCGGCGATCTGCACGGCGTTGAGCGCGGCACCCTTGCGCAGGTTGTCCGACACGCACCACAGGCTGATTCCGTTTTCGACCGTCTGGTCGTCGCGGATGCGGCTGATGAAGACTGAGTCCTCGCCCGCGCATTCGATGGGCGTGACGTAGCCTTCATCCTCGCGGCGATCGACCACGGAAATCCCCGGCGCCTCGCGCAGGATTTCGCGCGCGTCCCTGGCCGAAAGCGGGCGCTCGAACTCGATGTTGACCGCCTCGCCGTGGCCGATGAAGGTCGGCACCCGCACGCAGGTTGCCGTCACCTTGATGGCGGGGTCGAGGATCTTCTTGGTCTCCACCATCATCTTCCATTCTTCCTTGGTCACGCCGCCGTCGAGGAAGACGTCGATGTGCGGAATGACGTTGAAGGCGATCTGCTTGGTGAAACGTTCCTTCTTGATCGGATCGTTCACATAGATGCCCTTGGTCTGGTTGAACAGTTCGTCCATCGCCGCCTTGCCGGCGCCCGAGGTCGACTGGTAGGTCGCCACGACCACGCGCCTGATCTTCGCTGCATCGTGCAGCGGTTTCAGCGCCACCACCATCTGGATGGTCGAGCAGTTGGGATTGGCGATGATGTTGCGCTTGCGATAGCCGGCGATGGCCTGGGGGTTCACTTCCGGCACCACCAGGGGAACGTCTTCGTGCATGCGCCAGAAGGACGAGTTGTCGACGACGATGCAGCCTTCCTTGCCGGCGCGCGCGCCGTGGATCTCGGACGGCTTGGAGCCGGCCGAGAACAGCGCGATGTCGGTGCCGCGGAAATCATAGGTTTCGAGGTTCTGCACCTTGAGCGTCCTGTCCTCGCCGTAGGACACGCTCTTGCCGACCGACCGGGCCGAGGCCAGCGCCACGACCTCATCGGCCGGGAAGTTGCGCTCGGCGAGCGTCGCCAGCATCTCGCGCCCGACGTTTCCGGTGGCACCCGCGACTGCGACCTTGTAACCCATGATGCGAAGTCCTTTTTGGGCCCGGGGGCCCGTTGCAATGCCGGGCTCGCGGCCCGACGAAACGGCGATGATCTAGCGCCAATGGCCAGACAATTCAAGAACGGCCCGGAAACGGGCGGGTCAAGAACGGCCCGGAAACGGGCTGGTCAAGAACGGCCCGGAAGCGGGCGGGTCGCCCCTACTTCGAACGCTTGCCCATGGCCGCGACCACGGCGGCGCCCATGTCGGTGCAGGAAACGAGCGTCTTGCCGTCCTGCATGATGTCGGCGGTGCGATAGCCCGCATCCAGCACGTCGCGCACGGACGCCTCCAGAAGGTCCGCTTCCGAACCGAGATCGAAGGAATAGCGCAGCATCATGGCGTAGGAAAGGATGGTGGCGAGCGGGTTCGCCTTGTTGGTGCCCGCGATATCGGGGGCCGAGCCGTGGACCGGCTCGTAAAGCGCCTTGCGCCGGCCGGTAGCGTCGGCAGCGCCCAGCGAGGCCGAGGGCAGCATGCCGAGAGACCCCGTCAGCATCGCCGCGCAGTCCGAAAGCACGTCGCCGAACAGGTTGTCGGTGACGATCACGTCGAACTGCTTGGGCGCGCGCACCAGCTGCATGGCGCAGTTGTCGGCGTACATGTGGCTGAGCTTCACGTCGGAATATTCGGCAGCATGCAGCTTGGTGATTTCTTCCCGCCACAGCACGCCCGATTCCATGACGTTGGCCTTTTCGACCGAGGTCACGCGGCCGTCGCGCTTGCGCGCCAGCTCGAACGCCACGCGGCCGATGCGCACGATCTCATGCGTGTCGTAGACCTGGGTGTTGACGCCGCGCCGTTCGCCGTTGGGAAGAGTGGTGATGCCGCGCGGCTCGCCGAAATAGACGCCGCCCGTAAGCTCGCGGATGATGAGGATGTCGAGCCCGGCGACGAGATCGCGCTTGAGCGTCGAAGCATCGGCAAGAGCGTCGAAAACTATGGCCGGCCGCAGGTTGGCGAACAGCTCCATGTCCTTGCGCAGGCGCAGGAGGCCGCGTTCGGGCTGGGAGGCAAACGGCAGCTTTTCCCACTTCGGCCCGCCGACCGCGCCGAGCAGCACGGCATCGGCCTTCATCGCCTTGTCCATGGTGGCGTCGGCGAGCGGCGTGCCGTGTTTATCATAGGCGCAGCCGCCGACCAGGTCTTCGTCGACGTCGAAGCTGACGGCGCGGTGGCCGTCCATCCAGTTGATGACGCTTTTGACCTGGCCCATGACTTCGGGGCCGATGCCGTCGCCGGCAAGCATGAGGATCTTCTTGTTCGCTGCCATGATCGTCTTCTTGAGAATGGATGTTTGAACGAGGCCCCAGTTCAGGGCCGGGCGATTACAGCCAGGGCTGCGTCGCCTTGCGCTTGGCCTCGAAGTCCGAAATCCTGTCGGCCTTCTGCAACGTCAGCCCGATGTCGTCGAGCCCGTTGAGCAGGCAGTGCTTGCGGAACGCGTCGATGTCGAAGTGCACTTCCTCGCCGTCGGGGCGCACGATGACCTGGCGTTCGAGATCAACCGTGAGACGCGCATTGGCGCCCTTTTCCGCGTCCGCCATGAGCTTGTCGACCGTGGCCTGAGGCAGCTTGATCAGCAGGATGCCGTTCTTGAACGAGTTGGAATAGAAGATGTCGGCGAAGTCCGGCGCGATGATGCAACGGAAGCCGAAATCCAGAAGCGCCCAGGGCGCGTGCTCGCGCGAGGAGCCGCAGCCGAAGTTTTCGCCCGTCACCAGGATCTTGGCGTTGCGGTAGGGTTCCTTGTTGAGGACGAAGTCGGGATCTTCAGAACCGTCCTTGCGATAGCGGATCCCTTCGAACAGGGCGGGACCGAGGCCGGTGCGCTTGATCGTCTTGAGCCAGCGCGCCGGGATGATCTTGTCGGTGTCGACGTTGATCATCGGCAGGGGTGCGGCGATGGCGGTAAGAGTCGTGAACTTTTCCATGATACTTGTCCTTTCGCGCCCTGGGCGAGCTAGTCGAAGTCGCGCACGTCGGCGATATGGCCCTTAATCGCCGCGGCGGCGACCATGGCCGGGCTCATCAGGTGGGTGCGCCCGCCCGGGCCCTGGCGCCCTTCGAAGTTGCGGTTGGAGGTCGAGGCCGAGCGTTCGCCCGGCGCGAGCTTGTCGGGGTTCATGGCAAGGCACATGGAACAGCCCGCCTCGCGCCACTCGAAGCCGGCTTCCTTAAGGATGCGGTCGAGCCCTTCCTTTTCCGCCTGTTGCTTGACCAGCCCCGAACCCGGCACCACGAGAGCGCGCACGCCTGCGGCCACCTTGCGGCCCCTGGCGATGGCGGCGGCGGCGCGGATGTCTTCGATGCGGCCGTTGGTGCACGAACCGATGAAGGCGGTCTGGATGGGAATGTCGGTCATCTTCGTGCCGGCCTTGAGACCCATGTATTCAAGCGATCGGATCATGGCGCGTCGCTTGTTCTCGTCGCGCGCCGTCGCCGGATCGGGGACCGCGCCGGTGATCGGCACCACGTCTTCCGGGCTGGTGCCCCAGGTGACGATGGGCGCGATCGAGCCGGCATCGAGCGTCACTTCGCGGTCGTACCTAGCGCCGGCGTCGGAGGGCAGCGTCTTCCACCAGGCGACGGCCTTGTCCCAGTCGGCGCCCTTGGGCGCCATCGGGCGGCCCTTGACGTAGGCATAGGTCTTTTCATCGGGCGCAACCAGGCCGGCGCGGGCGCCCGCCTCGATCGTCATGTTGCACACCGTCATGCGCCCTTCCATCGACAGCGCCTCGATCGCGGGGCCGGCGAATTCGACGACATGGCCGGTGCCGCCGGCGGTGCCGAGCTGGCCGATGATGGCGAGGATGATATCCTTGGCGCCCACACCCCTATGCGGCGTGCCCGTCACCGTGATGCGCATATTCTTTGCGGGCTTCTGGTAGAGCGTCTGGGTGGCCAGCACATGCTCGACCTCCGAGGTGCCGACGCCGAAGGCGAGCGCGCCGAAGGCGCCGTGCGTCGCCGTGTGGCTGTCGCCGCAGACGATGGTCATGCCCGGCTGGGTGAAACCCTGCTCCGGGCCGATGATATGCACGATGCCCTGGCGCGCGTCGGTCAGCGGAAAATACGGCAGACCGAATTCCTTGACGTTGCGCTCAAGCTCGGCCACCTGGATGCGGCTGTCCTCGTCCTCGATCGGCTTGCCCCGGTCGGTCGTCGGGACGTTGTGATCGCAGACGGCGAGGTTGGCTTCAGTGTGGCGCACCTTGCGCCGGGAAAGCCGCAGTCCTTCGAAGGCCTGCGCGCTGGTGACCTCGTGCACGAGCTGGCGGTCGATATAGAGCAGACAGGTGCCGTCGGCTGAGGTTTCGACGACGTGACTGTCCCAGATCTTGTCGAATAGCGTTTTCGGCTGGGCCATCAGGCGCACTCCTTCACTTTCACTTCTCTTTCAACTCGCTCAACGGCGCGGGGCTCGCGCCGCGCCGACCTACTTCTGCTGTTCGCCGGCAGCCGGGGTCTCGGTCATCTCGGCGGCGGCGCCTTCGCCCTCGACCGGAACGCCGGCTTCCTTCACCGCACGCGTGCCGGAGGTTTCGGCGATGCGCGCCGACTTGCCGGTGCGCCCGCGCAGGTAATAGAGCTTCGAGCGACGCACCGCGCCCTGGCGCAGCACTTCGATGCTGGCGATGGAGGGCGAATAGAGCGGGAACACGCGCTCCACGCCTTCGCCGTAGGAAATCTTGCGCACGGTGAAGGACGAATTCAGGCCGGCGTTCTTGCGCGCGATGCAAACGCCTTCGAAGGACTGGACGCGGGTGCGTTCGCCTTCGATGACCTTGACCGCGATGCGCAGCGTGTCGCCGGGAGTGAAATTGGGCACTTTGCGCTGGGCGATCAGGCGCTCCATTTCCTGCTTGGCGATCTGTTCGACGATATTCATGTCAGTCTTCCTCAGCTATGCGGCATGGCCGCTGGTTTGAACTGTTTACTCAGGCCTTGCGGGCCTTGCGCGCGGCATGGCGGTCCCACAGGTCCGGCCGCCGTTCGCGGGTGATCTTTTCCATCTGTTCGCGCCGCCAGGCGCGGACTTTTTCGTGGTGGCCGGAAATCAGCACGTCCGGCACCGCGCGCCCCTTCCAGTCCTGCGGGCGCGTGTAGAGGGGATATTCGAGCAGGTCTTCGGCAAAGCTTTCCTCGGCCAGGGACTCCTCGTTGCCCACCACGCCCGGCAGCAGGCGCACGCAGGCGTCGATCAGCACCAGCGCCGCGGGCTCGCCGCCCGACAGCACGAAGTCGCCGACCGACAATTCTTCCAGCCCGCGCGCCTCGATGACGCGTTCGTCGACGCCTTCATAGCGCCCGCACAGGATGACGACGCCGGGACCGGCGGCCAGTTCCCTGACCCGCGCCTGGTCGAGCAACCGCCCGCGCGGGCTCAGGTAGATGCAGGGCGCATCGGGGCACCGGGCCTGCGCCGCATCGAGGGCGGCATCTATCACGTCGGGCTTCATCACCATCGACGCGCCGCCGCCGAAAGGC
>CAXRES010000108.1:0-13265 GCA_964229575.1 Alphaproteobacteria bacterium | reverse complement strand
CGAGGAGCGCCGCGAGAGCGACCCAGGGCGCGAGGCCGCCGAGCGTGGCCTTGAACGCATCGAGGCCGTAATGCACGGCGCCGGCGAAGGCGAGCAGCCCCGAAACCGTCAGCCCGTAGCCGATCAGGCGGGCGCGCGCGTCCATGCCGCGCGGGCGCGGCAGGCCTTCGAGGCCGAGCTTCATCGCTTCGAGATGCACGATATAGAGCAGCGCCGCATAGGAAATCAGCGCCGGCAGGAAGGCGTGCCGGATCACGTCGACGTAAGCGATGCCGACGTATTCCACCATCAGGAAGGCGGCCGCGCCCATCACCGGCGGCATGATCTGCCCATCGACCGAGGCCGAAACCTCGACCGCGCCGGCCTTGTCCGGCGGAAAGCCTACGCGCTTCATCAGCGGAATGGTGAAGGTGCCGGTGGTCACGACGTTGGCGATCGAAGATCCCGAGATGATGCCGGTCAGCGCCGAGGACACCACCGCCGCCTTGGCCGGGCCGCCGCGCATGTGGCCGAGCGCCGCGTAGGACACGCGAATGAACCAGGCGCCGGCGCCGGCGCGCTCCAGCAACGTGCCGAAGAGGACGAACAGAAAGACGAAGCTGGTCGAAACGCCGAGCGCCACGCCGAACACGCCTTCGCTGGTCAGCCACTGGTGGGTGATGAGCTTGGCCAGCGAAGCGCCCTTGTGGGAAACCACGTCGGGCAGCCACGGTCCGAGCAGGCTGTAGGCGATGAACGCCACGGCGATGATGACGAGCGGCAGGCCGAGCGTACGCCGCGCCGCTTCAAGCAGCAGCGCAAGCCCGATGACGCCCACGACGATGTCGGCGACGATCGGCGCGCCCGGCCGGGCATCGAGCGCCGCGGCAAATACGAGGATGTAGCCCGCCGCCCCCGCCCCGGCGGCGGCGAGAAGCCAGTCGCGGACCGGGATGCGCCCATGAGGCCCGCGCGCCGTCGCCGGGAAAGCCATGAAGGCAAGCGCCAGCGCGAAGGCCAGATGCAGGGCCCGGCTCTCGCTGAAGTTGAGGTTGAAGACGTTGAAGACGAAAGGCAGCGGCGAGGCGTACCACAGCTGGAAAGCCGACCAGCAGATCGCCGTGGCGAAGAGAACGCGGGCCGCCCAGCCGTGCGGCGCGCGCGCGCCGCTGTCGACGCTCTCCGCCAGTTCCTCGACGCGCGCGGCCGCATCGTCGGCCCGGGCGCGCTCCACGCCGCCGCCGCCCGTCATTGCCCCGGGCCCCGGCCCGACCGCCTTACATCAGGCCCTTTTCCTTGAAGTAACGCGCGGCGCCGTCGTGCAGCGGCGCCGAATTGCCGTCCTTCACCATCTTCCTGGGATCGAGGTGCCCGAAGGCCGGATGAAGGCTCTTGAACTCCTTGAGATTGTCGAACACCGCGCGGACCACCTGATAGATCGTCTCGGCGTCGGCGCGCGTCGAGGCGACGAAGGTCGCCGCCACGCCGAAGGTTTCGACGTCCCTGGCGTTGCCCTTGTAAGTGCCGCCCGGGATCACCGCCTTGGCGTAGAAAGGATTGGCGGCGATCAGCTTGTCGACCGCGGGGCCGGCGACCGAAACGACGACCGTGTCGCAGGCCGTCGTCGCCTCCTGGATCGAGCCGTTGGGATGGCCGACGACGTAGACGATGGCGTCGACCTTGTTGTCGCAGAGCGCCTGGGCCTGTTCGGCGGGCTTGAGTTCGGAGGCCAGCGCGAAGTCCCTGGTCGTCCAGCCCATGATCTTGAGAAGCTCGGCCATCGTCGCGCGCTGCCCCGAACCGGGATCGCCGATGTTCACGCGCTGGCCCTTGAGGTCGGTGAACGTCGTCACATTGGCGTCGCGCCGGGCGACGACGGTGAAGGATTCGGGGTGGACCGAGAACACCGCGCGCAGGTCCTTGTACGGACCCGCATCGGCAAAACGCGAGCTGCCCTTGAGGGCGTGATACTGCCAGTCCGACTGGACGATGCCCATGTCCAGCTCGCCCGAACGGATCGCATTGATGTTGTAGACCGACCCGCCGGTGCTTTCGACCGTGCAGCGCACGCCGTGCCTGGCGCGGTCCTTGTTGACGAGCCGGCAGATCGCGCCGCCGGTCGGGTAATAGACGCCCGTCACGCCGCCGGTGCCGATGGTGACGAACTTCTGGCCCCCGGCGGAACCGCCGCCGTCGCAGGCGGCAAGGGCGCCGGCGGCCAGGCCGGCGCCCGTCAGCGCGGCGATAAGGAACTTGCGGTTCATGGTACGGTCTCCCCTGGTGGTTCCGGCGTCGACGGAATGCGCCATAACCTTAACAGGAATCGCCTGCCGGACAAAACCGCGGGAGAAACGCGGGACAGGCCCGCGATTTGCCCAAAGCGGCGTTCCCCGATACAGTCGCCCCGCTTCACGAAACCTTCGCGGAACCCATGGACCTCAAAGACCACATCCGACAGATCGCCGATTTTCCGAAACCGGGAATTCTTTTCTACGACATCTCCACGCTGCTCGCCCATCCGGCGGCCTGGGCCGAAACCGTCGAAAGGCTGGCCGAGGTCATCGCCCCCTACAAGCCGCACAAGCTCGCCGGCATCGAATCGCGCGGCTTTCTGGTCGCTGCTCCGCTCGCGCTCCGGCTCGGCATAGGTTTCGTGATGGTTCGCAAGCGCGGCAAGCTGCCCGGCGCCATCGTGTCGCACGAATACGCGCTCGAATACGGCACCGATGTCGTCGAATTGCAGGCCGACGCGATCGCGCCCGGCGAACGGGTCGTCGTGCTCGACGATCTGCTGGCGACCGGCGGCACGCTGGCCGCGACGGTGGCGCTGCTCCGCCGCCAGAGGGCCAACGTCGCCGCCGCCGGATGCATCATCGAGCTGACGTTCCTGCACGGACGCGCGCGCCTCGACGTGCCCGTCGAAACGCTGATCCGCTACGATTCCTGATTTCGCGGCCTGCGGACGGGTCCCGGGGGCGTCAGGCCCCGGCGCGATCAAGCGCCTCGGCGACGAAACGGGCGAGCGCCTTCAACGGAACCGGCTTCTCGATCACGGCGAAGACGTTGGCGTCTTCCTGATGCGCCTTGTAGACGTAGTCGGGATAGCCCGACATCAGGATGACCTTGGGGCGGTTCTCGAGCTTCTGCACCAGGCGCGAGACATGGATGCCGTCCAGGCCCGGCATCTTCATGTCCATGATGACGAGGCGGGGCGCGTCCTTGCGGATGCGGTGATAGGCGGCGAAACCATTGGCCTCGGCGACGACGTCGATCCCCTGACGCCTGAAAAATTCGACGAGTTCGCCCCGCTGCAACGGATCGTCGTCGACCACGAGGACCGTGGCGGAGGCCGCGGACGTTACGGCGGCGCCGGCGTTATTTCTGGTTTGCATCGAACAGGGTTTCCCGACCGGGCCGAGTTTCCACGAAGATTGAAGCGAACGGCGCAGGATAATGGCATTCCCGCGCGCCGCTCCGCAATCTCTCGGCGAAAAAAAACGCTGGTAACGCCGCTCAGTCGCGGTCTTCCTCGATCGCGGGGAGCCTTATGGTAAACAACGCGCCGCCGCCGAAGTTCTCCACCGAAATCTTTCCGCCCATCGCGCTGACGATTCCATAGCTGATGGACAGGCCGAGGCCGGTGCCTTTGGTCACTTCCTTGGTGGTGAAGAACGGATCGAAGATGCGCTCCATGACGTCGGGGGGAATTCCGCCGCCGTTGTCCTTGACGCGAATCACCACGCCGCCGCCGTCCCTGGGCGAATCCGCGCCCGGATCCAGAACCGACAGATCGATCCGTCCGCGAACCGGCTGCAGACGGCCCTTGCTGCGCGCGAGAGCCGTCTCGATGATCGCATCGCGCGCGTTGGTCAGCAGGTTGATCACCACCTGGGCCAGTTCGTTGCGCCGCCCGAGCACGCGCGCGCATCGTTCGGGCAGATTGAGGGTCACCGTGATGCCCTCGTCCTCGAACTGACCGGCGAGAAGGGAACAGGCGTCCCTGACCGCCTCCCGCGGGTCGATGATTTCCTGCGGCCCCTCGCTGCGCCCGACGACGCACATGCGCTTGATGAGGTCGCCCATGCTTTCGGCCTGACTGGCGATGAGGGCGAGCTTGCCCATTTCGAATTCCGCATCTGACTTTCCCTGTTCCATCGCCATCAGGGTATTTTCAGCGGCCAGGCGAATGGTGTTGAGCGGCTGGCTCAGCTCGTGGGCCATGCCGACCGCCATCTCGCCCAGGGTGGCGAGCTTGGCCATGCGCGCGACCTGCTTGAGGTCGTGCGCCATGTGGCTGAGCGCGCTGGCGAGGTCGCCGAGTTCGTCGGAACGCTCGATCGGGGGCGGGTCGTCGTAATTGCCGGCACCGATGCGCCGCGTGTACTGAACCAGGAGGCGGATCGGCCGGACAAGGCCGCGGGCCATGACGATGCTCACGGCGAACCCCATCAGGACGGTCACCACGACGACGCCCACATAGATGACGAAGAACCGGCGTTCGTTGGACATGACGATTTCTTCGGCGGTGCCGCGCAACCTCGCGATACCATCGTTGAGTTCGGCTATCGACATCGCGATCTTGACGCTGCCCGCGAAACGGCCGGCGATCATGACGGGCGCCACGATCTGCATTTCGCCATTGTCGTTGGTTGCGAAGACCCGGCCCTGCATGAGCTGCTGTCGCTCCTCGGGGGAGCGCAGTCGAATGTCGCGTCTGGCGCCGTCGGCGGCGCTTTCCGCCAGCGACCTGTCGTCGGCATCGAGGACGGCGACGAACAGAATTCCGTGCTGGCTCCGCGCGGCGCGGACAAGCTCGTTGATGCGCGCGACTTCGCGGCGCTGGACGGGATCGGCGACGACGCCGGCGAGGAAGCGCCCGGTCCCCTCGCCCTGGTTCCTGATCCGTCCGATCAGGGTCGAGGCCATCATGTCGCTGTATGTGCGCGACGTGACCTCGAAGGTCGAACGCAGTTCGAAAATGTGCAATCCCGCGATCAGGCCGGCAATGCCCGTCAGCAGCATGACGAAGATCAGAGAATAGCGGGCCTGAAGCCGCAAATTCATGGGACCGGAAATTCCTTTGCCCGAACGTCCCGGCCGCAGCGCGGCGCGGGTGAGCCCAATGTCTTCGCAAGGACAGCCGGAGTCAACGATACACAGAAAAAGTGATCCGCAATATCGGCAACCGCGTAGACAGTGGCGGTACTGTTAACGATGACGCCATCGACGACCACTCCAGCGTCCCCCCCATCCCAAGACAAAGGATTTCAACCATGATCCCCTCCCGTTTCAGACTTTTCGCCGCGGCCCTCGCGCTGCCGCTCGCCCTGTGGACTGCCGGCGCCACCGCCAGCGACCACCGCGCCGCCAGCAGGGATATCGTCGACGTCGCGGCTTCCGCCGGGCAGTTCAGCACTCTCGTGGCCGCTGTTCAGGCCGCCGGCCTTGTCGATACCCTTAAGGGCACGGGTCCGTTTACCGTTTTCGCGCCCACCGACGCAGCCTTCGCCAAACTGCCCCCCGGCACCTTGGCCGACCTGCTGAAGCCTGAAAACAAGGAAAAGCTCGTCGCCGTTCTCACCTACCACGTCGTGCCCGGCAAGGTGATGTCGGCCGATATCGCCGCCAAGGCTGCCGAGGTCAAGACGGTTCAGGGCCAGAGCATCAATGTCGACGCCACCAGGGGCGGCGTGAAGGTGAACAGCGCGCAGGTAACCAGCGCCGACGTCCCCGCTTCCAACGGCGTCATTCACGTCATCGACACGGTGATCCTGCCGAAGTAAGGGAAAACATCCGAAACGCGGCCGGGAAGCGCAATCGTGGCGCTTCCCGGCTTTTTTTTCGTTGGGCGGCCGCGCCGGTGATCCGCCTCCCGGCGAACGCCGTACAAGGTTGCAGGCAAGTATTGAGGCGAGATGACATGTCCCTTAATGTCGCAGCCCGGCTATGGTCGGGGTCAGAACAAATACCCGGCCTGCGAGGGCGCATGGCGGACGCAACGGCGGGAAACGACGATCCCCCTGATTATGGGGCGCTTATCGGCGCCGTGGCGGCGCGCAGCGACCGCCAGGCGTTCGCGCGCCTGTTTCATCATTTCGCCCCCCGCATCAAGGCTTACTGCCTCAGGCGGGGTTCCGCGCCGGCTGCCGCCGAGGAAATCGCCCAGGAGGCGATGATCCAGGTGTGGCGCCGCGCGGCACAGTTCGATCCTTC
Organism: Alphaproteobacteria bacterium; assembly: GCA_964229575.1. GTDB lineage: Bacteria > Pseudomonadota > Alphaproteobacteria > SMXQ01 > SMXQ01 > WHSO01. The sequence continues at coordinate 7,073 of CAXRES010000108.1, read as the reverse complement.
CAAGGCATCGGCTTCGACCTGGATCTTCACCATCGCTCGCAACAAGCGTATCGACGCGTTCAGGCGCGAGTCTCATCCCGAGGTCCTGCCCGAAGATATCGGCCAGGAAGACAACGCCGACGACGGCTTCGACGCGCTGGCCGGCGCCCAGGCCGCCCGACGCATCGCCACCGAAGTGGCCGCATTGCCGGCCGATCAGGCCGAGGTCGTCCGCAAGGCGTTCTTTGAGGACAAGACACACCAGACCATCGCCGAAGAGCTTGGCCTGCCCCTCGGAACCGTCAAGTCGCGCATCCGGCTCGCGCTCGGCCGCCTGCGCAAAACCATGTCGGAGTTTCGCGAATGATTCGCCATCACATTGATCCAGATCTTCTGGTCGATTATGCCGCTGGCAGTCTGCCCGAGGCGGTCTCGCTGATGGTCGCCACGCATCTTGCGTGTTGCCCGGCCTGCCGGAAGGAAGTGCATGGTCACGAGACGGTCGGCGGCGCCCTGATCGAAGCCGGCGAGGAAGCCCCCCTCGGCACGAATGCCCTGGCCGCCGTTCTCGACCGCCTCGACGTCGCCGAACCGGCCGCCGCCGCGCCCGCGCTCGATGAGCAAAGCCGCAAGGTCATGCCCGGCCCGCTCGCGCGCTATGTGGGTCGCAACCTCGGCGATTTGCGCTGGAAGCGGATCGGCCCGCGCATGGAAAAAGCGGCAATCGCCAGTGCATCGCCGCAATTCAGGGCAGCCCTTCTGCGCATCGCCGCCGGCGCCCGGATCCCCGTGCACACCCACGGCGGGCGCGAATACACTCTCGTGCTGCAGGGCGGCATCCGCGACGACGGCCTCGAATACCGGCGCGGGGACGTCATGAGCCTCGATGAAAGCCACGAGCACCAGCCCAACGCGACCGACGACGAGACCTGCATCTGCCTCGTAGTCATGGATGGGCCCGTGCGGCTCACCGGTCGCCTCACACGGCTGCTCAACCCTTTCCTGCGCCACTGACCATGGCCCCTCACCCGGGAATGCCGAAGACGGCCTGGCTGATCGGCGCGTCTACGGGGATCGGGGCGGCTCTGGCCAACGCACTGGCGGCGGAAGGATGTCGCGTGGTCATCAGCGCAAGACGCTCCGCAAGCGATGTCCGTGCGCAATTCCCCGCCCTGATCGACTACCTTCCTCTGGACGTGCTTGATGCAGACGCATGCCGGCAGGTCGCCCTGCGGACCGAGCGGATCCTGGGCAACGCACCGGATCTCGTCCTCTATGCGGCGGGCGCCTGGCAGCCGATGGGTGTGGCCGACTTCGATGCGGTGACTGCCGCGCGCCTCATGGCGGTCAACTATATGGGTGCCGTAAACGTGCTTGCCGCTGTGCTGCCCGGCGCGCGCGCGCGGCGAAGCGGACACATTGCCGTGATCGCCTCGGTGGCGGGCTACCGCGGCCTGCCGCATGCCGCGGCCTATGGGCCGACGAAGGCAGCTCTGATCAACCTCTGCGAATCTCTGGCGCCGGAATTATCACGCGAGGGCGTCCGCCTGCGACTCGTCAACCCGGGATTCGTCGCCACGCCGATGACCGCCATCAATGATTTTCCCATGCCGTTCCTGCTGACGGCCGATAACGCGGCACGCCGACTGGTCGATGCGCTCGCCCGGTCAAACCGTTTTGAGATCACTTTCCCGAAGCGCTTCACCTGGTGGCTCAAGCTGCTTCGTCTGCTCCCTTACGGGGCCTATCTCGCCCTCATGCGGCATGTCGTTCGGCGTCGGTCGCGCGGGTAAAGGCTATGGTGACGCGTCCCAGCGTCAGGCCCCACTTGTGCATCCGCGCAATGTTCAGCATCGTGCCGTCCGCACCAAGATACATCCGGTCATCGAAGCCGACGACGAATTCCCGTCCGCCGATCGGCAGGCGCAGGCGGTAGGTCCAATTCAGCACATTGCCGCGCGCCGACCCGCACGCCATGCCGACGACGTCGGCGGCGGCGCCTTCGTAACCATCGGGACCCACGCGGCGAATGCGCCAGGTGCGATGGGTCTTTTCCCCGTCATCAAACTCGAAATCCTCTTCAAGCACGAAGTCGTCGCCGTCAACGCGGCCCTCGATCTCGACGACGAATCGCCGGCGCACCCGGCCGAAACGATCCTCGACCAGTCCGTGGGCGCACGTGTGCCCGGCGAAAAATTCCTCGATGCGCAAGTTGGTTACGCTGGTCATGACCGGGCTCCCGGATTGTGGAACAACATCTGGCGCACGTCGATGCGGCCGGACCTGAAGCCGCCCTCGCAATAGGCGAGGTAGAAGGACCAGCGCCGGCGGAACTTTTCGTCGTGGCCGAGGGCGGCGATTTCCGGTCCCGCGGCGACGAAGCGGCGGCGCCAATCGGCAAGGGTGCGCGCATAATCGCGGCCGAAGCGGAAATCGCTCTCCAGGGCAAGGCCGGCAGCGGCGGCCGTTTGCGCGACAATGTTCGCAGTCGGCAGCATGCCGCCCGGGAAAACCTGCTGCTGGATGAAATCGGGACGCCGCCGGTATCGCGAGAACAGCGCATCGTCGATCGTGATGACCTGGATCGCCGCGCGGCCGCCCGGCTTCAACACGTCGCCGATGCGCCGGAAATAGAGCGGCCAGTAGGCTTCGCCCACCGCTTCCAGCATTTCGATAGAGACGACATGGTCGAAGCGCCCCGCCACGTCGCGATAATCGCACAGGCGAAGATCGACCCGGTCGAGCAAGCCTGCACGGGCCAGTCGGGTGCGCGCATGATCAAATTGCGCCCGCGACAGGGTGATCGCGCGCACCCTGAGACCGTAGTCGCGGGCGGCGATTTCAGCCAGACCACCCCAGCCGCAACCGATCTCAAGAATGTGCTGACCCGGACTTGTGCGCAGCGAATCCAGAATACGGCGATACTTGGCGTCCTGTGCCGCGGAGAGCTCTGTCTCGCCCCCGGCAAACAACGCCGAGGAATAGGTGAGGCCTGGATCGAGCCACAACGCATAGAATTCGTTGCCGAGATCGTAATGGAACGAAATGTTGCGCCTGGAGCCGCGCCTGGTATTGGCGTTCAGGGCGTGGCGGAGAGCGTGCCACGGCCGCGGCAGAAGCGCTGCCGAGGGGCCTTTGACGCCGCGGTCAAGATTGCGCGCGGCCAGTTCGACGACAGCCGCCGGATCCGGGCTGTCCCAGTCGCCGGCCGCGTAACCCTCGGCGAAGCCGATACCCTGCTTGAGAAAGATACGCAAAAGCGCACGCCAGGAATGAACCTCTACACGGGCCTCGGGACCCGGATCGATACCCCCGAGGACCAGGCCATCGCCGTCCGGCAGACGCAACGACAGGCTGCCGCATGCCAGACGCCGCCCAAGCGCAGACAGGACTGCCGCCGCAGGCGACAAATGCCGCGGTGCGAACAGCACGCGGGCTTTAAAGGGTTTCGTCGTCGATTCTGAGGATGTCATTGCTGTTTCGTCTCTGCTCGCTGGGACTCACAGGGGGCTCTGCCTAGGTACGAATATTCCCCGTCAACGGATCATTGCACCGGCCCGGCATCGCCCAGCGTCACGGTTCGTTCGGGAGGCGCCGGCTTACGGAACACCGGCGCGCCTTTAAGCCAGAGACGAAGAGCATGCCAATGGATGGCCGCGACGATCTTGAGCGTCATCAGCGGATGCGTCGCCACCACGCGTAAAAGCTGGCTGTCCGACAGCGGCCGGCGTCGCCCGACCAGGACGGCGCTCAGACCCAGACCGCCGCTGAAGTGGTCCTCGATCGCGACCGACAGACGATCGCCCGGGCGATTGAGGCGAAAATCGTAGCGCGCGCCCATCGGGATGAAAGGTGAAACATGAAAGTCCTTGGCCACGCTCTGGCGAATGACAGCCTCGGGATCGGCAGTCTCGGCGACCGGCAGGAGATAGCCGTGCAACTCGCCGAAGGTGTTACGAACCTCATGCAAAATCGCCGTCAGGCGGCCGCCCCCGTCGTAACAATAGAAAATACTGAGCGGATTGAAGACATAACCCCACATGCGCGGGAAACAGGCGAGGTAAATACGCCCATCCGGATCGAACAGGCCGACGCGCCGCAGTTCGTTCTCGACCCAGTTGCGGACCGGCTGCCCGTCGCGAGCGCCGTGGTCGGCGTCGGTGAAACTGAGCACGCCGAACCGCTTATAGGAAAAAAGCCTGAGACGCGACGACAGATTCCCGAGTTCCGCCAGGTCAACAAGCAGGAAGAACACGCGATGGCTCAGGCGATGACGCACCGGCCGATGGCGAAGGTGCAGGACCCTCCCGACATAAAGCGCGCTTTCGGGAAATGCCGCGTTGCCGTCTGCCATGCCCCCTACTCCGCCGCACCGCGCGAAACCGCCTCAGCCTGCCACGGCGCCAGAACGCCCTGCAATCGGGCCGCACTCACGCCTGATGCAAAAGCATCCTCATGGAAACCATAACCGAAGTAGCTGCCGCAGAACCATGTCCGTCGCTCGCCCTGGATTCCGTGCAAGCGTCTTTGGGCGCTGATCGCGGCACAATCGAACACCGGATGGGTATATTCGAATTCGGCGAGCACGGCATCTGCCCGCGGCTCGAACGGCGGGTTGAGCGTAACGAAGATCTGTCGTTCGGTGTTTAGGCTCTGCAGGCGGTTCATCCAGTAAGTGACCCCCTGCGGCCCGCGCGGCCCTTCGGGTGCAATGAAGTTCCACGCCGCCCAGGCGGAGCGCCGCCGGGGCATGAGCGCGGGGTCGGAATGCAGCAGCACACGATTGGGACGATAGCGGAAGGCACCGAGAACTCTGCGCTCCTCCACGGTCGGATCGGCGATAATGCGCAACGCCTGATCCCCGTGCACGGCTAGGACAAGCCGATCAAAGCGTTCCGTGCGGCTGGACCCGAGTTCGAGGCAAACCTCCGTATCGGACCGACGAACGGCAAGAACGGGGCAAGAGGTTTCGATGCTCCCACCGCTGAGAGCGATCTGCTCGGCAATGCGTGTGACGTATTCCCTGCTTCCGCCGGTCACCGTCCGCCAGCGTGGACGACCCGCCAGCCGCAAAAGCCCATGCGCCTCGAAAAAGCGAATCAGGGTCGCAGCAGGCATGTCCGTGACCTCGCCCTGCGGCTGCGACCAGATCGCCGCCGCCATCGGCGCAAGATGATCGTCGCGGAAAACAGCGGGATAAGCGCGACGCTCCAGATAGGACGCGAGCGTTTCACCTGATGCCTCCAACGCCGGGAGATCATCCATTGCTTCGCTGTAAAAGCGCCGCAAGCCCGAAAGCATGCGCCAGAACCGCGGCGCAAACAGGTTGAACGGCTGCGCGGCGAGGCCGCCGGGGAAGCGCCCTGAATATTCGAATCCGCCGTTGTCGCAGGACAACGAAAACGACATTTCGCTCGGCTGCGTGGCCACGCCGAGGCAGTCGAAGGCCCGGCACAGTATCGGATAATTAACCGGATTGAACACGATGAAGCCCGTGTCGACGGCAACCGGGCCCGAGTTTCCGTCGATCGTCACCGTATTGCTGTGCCCGCCCAGGGATGCCTCCGCCTCGAACAGGCGCACCTCGTCACGGGTGCTGAGCGACCATGCCGCCGCCAGGCCGGCCGCTCCGGAGCCGATCACCGCAACCCGTTCGCGCCGAATCTTTGGCTGAAGGCGCGCAATCTTCCCAGACATCGTCTTTACCCTCTTGTGGACAATGGTGCCTTCGGCCCCGGCTTTTGTGATTACGGACCACCCAATGGTACGGATCAACGCGACAGAGAAAATAGCTCTTTCGCCTCCGGCTTGCCGCGCCTTGCGCCCCGGGCTAGGCTTGCTCGAAAACGCCCCCGGCAAGGGGCCGGCAACCCAAGATCGGAGGACCCCCGTGAAAAAAATCATCCTGATCGCCATTGCCGCCATCGTCGCGGTCATCATCGGCGCCGTCGTGTTCCTCGGCGCCAACGTCGATCGCATCGTCAAGGCGGGTGTCGAAACCTACGGACCGCGCTTCACCGGCACGCAGGTGCGCCTCGGCGGCGTGTCGTCGTCGCTGGTCGGCGGCGAGGTCACGATCAAGGAGTTCTTCCTCGGCAATCCTCAGGGCTTCAAGACCGCCCATGCCTTCAAGGTGGACCGGCTCAAGGTGGTGATCGACACCGGCTCGCTCGCGGGCGACGTCATCCACATCAAGGAAATCGTCATCGACGCCCCCGACATCATTTACGAAATGGGCGGCGGCAGTTCCAACCTGCAGGCGATCCAGAACAACGTCGCCAGGGCGGCGGGCGGCGGCGGCAAGTCCGAATCTTCGGGCGGGCCGTCCAAGAAGGTGGTGATCGACAATCTCCATGTGCGCAACGCCAAGGCGGCGCTTTCGGCCGGCATTCTCGGCGGCAAGGTCGTCCCGCTGCCGATCCCCGATATCCACCTCAAGGACATCGGCAAGGAGAAAAAGGGCGCCTCGATGAGCGAGGCGTCCAAGCAGGTGCTCGATTCGATCACCAAGTCGGTCACTTCCGCCGCCGCCAAGATCGACCTCAAGGTCATGGCCGAAGGCGCCGGCAAGGCCATCGGCGACGCCGCCAAGGGCGCGGGCGACGCGGCGAAGGGCGTCGGCGACCAGCTCAAGGGCATCTTCGGCAAGTAAGCGCGGACCATGACATCGTCAGGAAAGACCGCACCGCGCATCGCGGTCGCGGGTTGCGGCGCTTGGGGGCGCAATCACGTACGCACCATGCAGGCGTTGGGCGCGCTGGCCGCCGTGTGCGACGCCTCGGAAACAGCGGCGGCGGCGGCGTCCACGGCCGCCGGCGTCCCGGCGCGGGCCTGGCGCGACGTACTGGCCGATCCGGCCATCGACGGCGTCGTCATCGCGGCGCCCGATGCGCTGCACGCCGCCATGGGGCGCGAAGCGCTCGCCGCGGGCAAGCACGCGCTGGTCGAAAAGCCGATGGCGATGACCGTGGCCGATGCCGAAGACATGGTGCGCGAGGCCGCGGCGGGCGGGCTCGTCCTGATGACCGGGCATATCCTGCGCTATCACGCGGCGTTCCGGAAACTGCAGGGCATCGTCGCCGCCGGCGCGTGCG
>CAXRES010000107.1:0-2881 GCA_964229575.1 Alphaproteobacteria bacterium | reverse complement strand
GCCTGTTCGTCGGGCAAGGTCGAGCCGAGCCACGTGCTGACGGCGATGGACCTTCCCGCCGAGGTGGCCGACAGCGCGGTGCGGGTGAGCCTCGGATTTTCCTCGACCGAGGCCGACGCCGACGCCTTCATCGCCGAGTGGCGGCGGCTCGCGGCCCGCGCCGGTGCCGGCGCCTCCGCCGGCGCCATGTAAGCGCGCCAGGTTCATGATTTCTGTTTCGTCACTGGAAAAGGTAGTTACGCAATGCCGAAGATGACCTTCATCAACCCCGATGGGACCCGCAAGGAAGTGGATGCGCCGGTCGGACTGTCCGTGCTTGAGATCGCCCATCGCAACGAAATCGACATCGAAGGGGCTTGCGAAGGCTCGCTCGCGTGTTCGACCTGCCATGTCATCGTCGCGCCGGAGGACTACGAGCGCCTGTCGGAAGCGACCGAGGACGAAGAGGACATGCTCGACCTCGCCTTCGGCCTCACCGCCACCTCGCGGCTGGGTTGCCAGATCATCATGAGCGAGGAACTCGACGGCCTCACCGTGACGTTGCCCGCCGAAACCCGCAACATGCAGGACGGCTGAACGGAGCGTCATGACGGTTGCCGCCGACATCCGCGAATCCATCGCCGGCCTCGCTCCGCTGGTGGCAGGCAAGCGTCCCGCCGACACGCGCGTCGTCGTCGCGATGTCGGGCGGCGTCGATTCCTCGGCCACCGCGGCGCTGCTCGCCGAACAGGGCTACGACGTGGTCGGGGTGACGCTCCAGCTTTACGACCACGGCGCTGCGATCGCGCGCAAGGGTGCCTGCTGCGCCGGGCAGGACATTCACGATGCCCGCGACGTGGCGGCGCGCATCGGCATTCCCCATTACGTGCTCGATTACGAAAGCCGTTTTCGCCACGACGTGATCGAGGATTTCGCCGACGCCTACCTGCGCGGCGAAACGCCGATTCCCTGCGTGCGCTGCAACCAGACCGTGAAGTTCCGCGACCTGCTGGCGACCGCGCGCGAACTCGGCGCCGACGCGCTCGCCACCGGGCATTACGCGCGCCGCGTCGATGGAGCGCACGGGGCGGAACTGCGCCGCGCTGCCGATCCGGCGCGCGACCAGAGCTATTTCCTGTTCGCCACCACGCGCGAGCAGCTCGACCTGCTGCGCTTTCCGCTGGGCGGACTGCCCGACAAGGCGGCGACCCGCGCGCTCGCCGCGCGCTTCGGCCTCAAGGTCGCCGATAAGCCCGACAGCCAGGACATCTGCTTCGTGCCCAACGGCAACTACGCGACGGTGATCGAAAAGCTGCGTCCCGGCGGGGCGGAGCCGGGCGACATCGTGCATGTCGACGGCACCGTCCTCGGCCGCCACGAGGGCATCATCCGCTTCACCATCGGCCAGCGCCGGGGCATCGGCGTCGGCGGGCGGAAGTCCGACCCCGAACCGCTCTATGTCGTCGGCCTCGACGCCGCGGCGCGCCGGGTCATTGTCGGCCCGCGCGAGGCATTGGCCGTCGGCGAAATCGAACTGGCCGAGGTCAACTGGCTGGGCGATGGACCGCTCGGGACCGAACCGCTCGCCGTTGCGGCGAGGGTGCGGTCCACCCACATCCCGGTGGCGGCCACCATACGCGCGGCAGGCGAGGGCGCGGTGGTCGCTTTCGCCCGGCCCGAATACGGTGTTGCGCCGGGCCAGGCCTGCGTCCTGTACGATGGCGACCGGCTGCTCGGCGGCGGCTGGATCCGCGCCCGGCGGGCTGCCTGAGGCCCGCGCAAAGCCGCGGAAATCCGGGCGGCTTGACAGGGATGCGCCCCCCGGCCTATACGCCTGTTTCCTTGCGCGCCGGGCGAACCGGCGCATTTCCCTTGGCGGAGTAGCTCAGCTGGTTAGAGCAGAGGAATCATAATCCTTGTGTCGGGGGTTCGAGTCCCTCCTCCGCTACCAAAACAAACCCCCGAAGCCCCAGGTTTCGGGGGTTCGTTTTTTTGTGCGACGGATTCGGGCCGGGGACTGCGTGTAAGAAGGCGAGGGGAATTTGCCGCGCCTCAGTTGACCGGCGCGGCCCTAACACGAGGTCGATCATGTCTCTTGCCAAGTCGCTTGCCGTTCCCGCCATCCTCGCCGCGCTCGCGGCGTCGGCGGTCCCCGTTTCCACAGTCCGCGCCGATGAGGAGTCCCACAGCGGCGGCATGCAGATGGCCCAGGGCGGCCCCGGCTCCGGCGGTCCCGGCCAGATGATGCAGGGTGAGCGCGGCCCGCGCGCCGAGGGCGACCGCGCCCAGCGGCGCGAACAGGCGATGAAGCGCATGGCCGATCGGCGTATCCAGTTCCTCGACGCCAACAAGGATGGCAAGATTTCCGCCGCCGAGATCGCCGCCGAGGAAAAGCGTCTTTTCGCCGCCGCCGACGTCAACGGCGATGGTAAGCTTTCGGTCGAGGAATTCCGCCGCCGCGGCCAGTGGTTCGTGCGCATGGGCACGTCGTCCTTCTTCGACCTGCTCGACGCCAACGGCGACGGCCAGATTTCCGCGGAGGAGATGACGGGCCCGTCCGCCCGCTGGTTCAAGCGCCATGACGCCGACAAGAACGGGACCATCGACGCCGATGAATATGTTCGCGCCCGCGAATCCGGGCGTGGCGCCGGCGGCCACGGCCGTCACCGCTAGCGATCGTGCGGTGACGGTCGAGCCGAAAGGCCTGTCCGGCACCGCGGCGGCGTGCGCTGTCGCGGTGCCGGACAACGACCTGATCGCCCGGGCGGGCGCGGGCGACCGCGCCGCCTGGGCGGCGCTCGTCGACCGCTATCTCGGGGCGATTTCCGGCTATGCCTGGTACATGCTGGGAGATCAGGGCGAGGCCGAGGATATCGCCCAGGAGACTTTCATCCGTCTCATG